>WQVY01000034.1 GCA_009785605.1 Defluviitaleaceae bacterium
CACCAAGAAGAATACTAGCCCAAGCGACAGTATTACACCTGCTACAGACACAACTAATGGTGCCATAGTAAAGTCGTCGCTGGTTTGCGGGTTAGTTCTGGCCGGGGCCTCTGGCTCTGGCCGTGGTGCCTCTGGGCGTGGCTCTGGTATATAAGGCGGTGGTGGTGGCAGTACAGGGCCATTTACGTCATCTAAAAGCAGTGGAAACGGTGGCCATGATGGAGGCTCTTGCAATGGTGGGTCGTCCGGAATGTAGATGAATGGCGGTTGTGATACGCCCGGTGGCCGCCATGGTGGTGGGAACCAGCCCCCGCCGCCGCCATTGCCACCGGGTGGCGGTGGCGGTGGCGGTACATGCACATGTGTAAAGCGTATCTCCTCCACTTTTGGGCTGCCAACTTCGCCGGCATATATGCCCACAAAAGCCTGCATAGTACCGCTAATACGCACAACAACTGTATACAAACGGTTGTCTATAGTAGTGTTTGCCATACTGGCGGTTGTGGTTTGTAATGTGAAGTGGAATGTGCCGGGGTGTGTAAAAGTTATGGGGCCAACCTGTACTTGGTTTGTGCCTGTTATGGTAAAGTCGATATAACTAAAACCTGCACTTTGCGGTGTTAGCCGGTAGGAAAAAGTACTGCCTGCCGGAGCGGTTTGGTGTACGGTTAAATTAACATCTGTTGTGGTGCTTGCATTTGCTGTTTGTGTAAACGCTATTGCAAGCATAAACCCGACGCCAATAACCGCCGTGCTTTTTTTGCCAATAAACACTACACATGCCAGCAAAATTAGCAGAAAAACAAAAGTCATAATAGCAACTTGCCCCCATCCTTCAAACCGCGCCAACATGTCCGGTATCGCATCGATATTGGCCATGGTGGGCAGTACTGGTATTATAGTCTCCCGCTCCACAAAAAATGGGTCGGGGCGAACTTCGTCTGTAATGCGTGCAATCAAAACGTCGCGCATGTGGGTTACACCCGGCGCACATGTGTTTAGCAACACAAGCCTATCATCTGTAGTAACTATCATATCTTCACGCAGGTGAATAGCCATGTCAAATATCATGTCCAAATGCGCTTGTTTTGATTCCTCGCCTGTTACATTGTAGCGGTAAACCCTGCGGTCGTGCGCGTTGACATGTATAAAGGCAAAAAACTCTAGCCCATGCTCTACGCCGTCAAAAAACAGGGTGCCGTAGCGCCGCTCATTAAAAAACGCAGCGTCATGGAACATACTTATTTCGCCAAATTTGACGCGGTTGGCCATGTGGTGGCCGTGCAGCACATTGTTAAAGTCCGTAAAACTTTGGCAGTTACGATAGTCTAGGAAAATTGCCCCGGCAAGGGAATGCCGCCCGGCAATATTAGTATTTACATAGCGCACATTGTCGCGACCCTGCACAACAGGGTAGTCTATATTGGTGCCGTATACTGTAAGCCACGCAAAAACGTCAGAGTTTTGGGCTTGCAGGCCAAGGAAGGATATACCGCCGCCTTCTTCGTCCATGTCGGGGCGGTAGCGTTCGTAACGGGACGAACAGGCAATGGCATGTATTTGGTTGGTATCCCATAGCGAGAACGCGCCAAATGCCATGAGTAATACAATTACTACTAGGACAGATGTGTTAATTAGCATGTCTACCGTGCGTATTGTCTTTAGTCCAAGTTTTTGTGCAATGTTCATGGTGTGTGGCTCCTTCCCTTTTATATTTTATGTAGGGGGAGGCAGCTTTCGCCGCCTCAATATATTCAGTTATTAAACTGCTTCTATAACTTCAACAAGCTCTTCTTCTTTGCCTTTGCGTACTTTTAGCACTATGAAGCCTGTAAGGGCTGCACCGGCAAGTACAATAAGGCCAATGAATGGTAGGTTGTTTAGGAACACGCCCATTGGTGTGCTTATTTCACGGTCGTTTGTAACAACTGCGCTGTTGTCGAGTTCATCGTCGTTACTTATCAATGCGTTTCTCAAGTTAACAAGATAATCAGCACCGGCCGCGGCATTCAAGTCCAGAGCAAATCCATCTTCTGGATTTGGATTTACTAGAGGAGGAGGAGGAGCTGCAGGTGTACGCGGAGTGCCACCAGAAGTTACAACAACACCCGTTGCTTCATAAGAAGCAATACCCGGAACTATAAGTTCTACCAAGTCGTAGGTTGTACCCATTGGCAAACCTGCAATGTAAAGTCTCTCGCCATGTGCAAGTGTGAACTCAAATGGATGTGGTTCGCCGGTGGCTCCGCCGATCTGGAAAACATCACCATAGTCATACTCAATAGGGTCGGTATCATCAATTTGTCTGTAGAACCTTGCCGTGAATGGAAAGTCTGGTACGTCTGGGCCATCAGTAATGTCCCATACATCACATGGACCCGGGGCACATTCAGTACATGTCGTTGGGCATGGGGTTGGGAAAACTGGCAAATGCAGAGTTAGTACAAATTCGAATTGACGATTAAGAGCACCGTCACCTTCTACTTGTTTTTCAATAAACAGCGCAGCATAGTCTTGTGGCTCGGTTGGGTCATAACATTCGTACTTTACAAATTGATTTAAAAATTGCATTTCGCTTCTTTTTTGTTCCATTGTGGCAAACGCCTCTGGAAGAGTACTTGAATTGAAGTAAGTGGCTCTAGTCATTGTTGCTGCTAGTACGCTCAAGTCGGTACTGTCACAGGTTGATGGGTTTGCGCAACCGTTGAGAGAACAACGATGGTTAACTACGGTAACAACCAATTTCCATTCAGACTCGTCAAAGCCCCATACGTGTTGTTTACACTCATCATCTTCTTCACAGTCAGCAGCGCAATAGTGATCGTCGTCACAGTCCATAAATGCGATTGCTTCTTCTGTTACATCAAATACCCATATGCCTGTACTTGGGAATATGGTACCGTCAAGATCTAAATCATAAAATGCATAAAAATGAGTGAAGCCGCCAGCAGTACGCACAAAGTCTGCTCCATCTGCGAAGTCGATTGTAACACTACCTGCGCCGTCTATAGGATCGCCACTATCGTCATACACGTTACCCCAAGTTACAGGGAAATCCAATGCGGCAATTAAATGTTCTTGGCAGGTTAGGTCATGGTCGGTTGGGTCGTCGCATTCACACTCTAAGTCGCTACCGTCTAGTTCATAAAACACAATGTTAAAGTTAAAGCTTGCTTCTGGCAGTGCTGTACCATATGGTACTTGTATGGCTTTACGAATAAACCCATGGCCGTCTCTGCCTGCGGCAGTTGGCGATGGACCTCCTGCTGGTATCAAGGTTGGCCCGGATGCAAACACAGCCACGGTTGAAAACAGCATTGTAAATGCTACAAGTAGTGCTACAATTTTCTTTTTGTTCATGGTTTTTTCCTCCCAGTTTTTTATTTATTGATATACAACCTCTTCATTGCTTTTGCGTACTTTTAGCATTACAAAGCCTGCAAGGGCTGCGCCAGCAAGTACAATAAGGCCAATGAATGGTAAGTTGTTTAAGAATACACCTGTTACAGGTGGCATATCAAGGTCGTTGATTACAAGTGCGTGGTTGTCGCGCTCTCTGTCGTTACTTACAAGTGCGCCATCAATTGCGATAAGGTATTCGCCGTAGTAGTCATGCGTATCATCAATGTCTACTGTCGTTGTTATTTCAGCTTCGGTACAAGGGGCAGTACCGCCAGATGTTACTTCCGCAGTTGCAGTGTGGTGAGGAACATAGTCTTCTGTCAAGCGGTAGGTTGTACCCATTGGCAAGCCAAAAATGTATAAAACGTCGCCATGGCTTAGGTAGAACACATCATCTGTACCGGTGATAGCAAGATTATGTGGGGTATCGGTAAGAAGAGGTACTCTGACATCATTTGATCTCATAATAAAAGCAGTGAAAGGGCCTTGTGGTACATCTGGGCCGTCAGTAATTATCCAGAAAGTACATTCTTCTGGATGGTCGGCATCACAGCCTAGGTCGCATGAAGTGGTTGGGAATACAGGCAAAGTTAAGTTTAATGTAAAGCGGAACATTTGACCGGGTTCGGCGTCGCCTGTTACTTCTTTTTCGATGCTTAGTGCTGCATCTTCTGGGTCTGGATCTTCTTCGTCATAGCAGTAGTATTTTACAAATTGATTTAAGAATTGCAACTCGGCTTCTTTATCACCAGTAAGACCTACTTCTTGAGGGCTTGACTCCCAATCAAAAGCTCTATCTTCGTATCTAATCATTGCTATGCCTCTGATAGCTGGCCAACGGTCACCCACATAATTACAATCCTCGGGATCAGCTGGGCATGGGTTTACAGCAGCGGTTGTGTCACATACGTGACTATCCATACCAATACTTACAACCATGAGCCACACAGTTTCGTCAAAGCCCCATACGTGTTGTCTGCACTCATCATCTTCGTCGCAGTCATCGTCACAATAGTGGCCGTCGCAGTCTATAAAAGCAGTTGCTTGTTCCGTAACTTTTATAACCCAGTGGCCTGTGCTTGGGAACATGTCCGCGGTAATACCCATGTCGCTAAAGCCATAAATATAAGAGAAGCGGCCTTCATCGCCGGCGGCGCCGGTGTGACGTATAAACATTGCGTCATCTGGGAAGCTTAATTCTACATAGCCTGCACCCAGAACAGGGTCGTTGTCTTCGTCAAAAACATTGTTATGGTTTGGTAGTTCAAGTTCACCAATAAGGCGGTTACGGCAGCTGTCCAAGCAAGGGTCGGTCTCGCCCCCACACTCGGGCTCACATGCTAAGTTGTTGCCATCAAGCAAGTAAAACTCGAAGTTAAATTCGAAGCGTACTTCTGGTGTTTGTGTGCCAAAGGGCACTTGTAAAGCTTTGCGGACAAACGAAAGATGTTCGATGTCTTCGGCTTCGTCTTCGCCAAATAGGTACTCTTCTAGGGTGAAAACGTCTGGTGGTCCTGTTTCATTTTCGACAGTGATAGTAAACCCCGGTGCAAAAGTTGGTGATGTGGTTACAAGTGTCAACTGTTCATTGACTCCCGGCTCGTCTGGCCCGTCTGCAAATACTGCAACGGACGATAGCAGCATTGTAAATGCCACAAGTAGTGCTAAAATTTTCTTTTTGTTCATGGTTTTCTCCTCCATTTTTTTATTGATACACAATTTCTTCTTTAGCTTTGCGCACTTTAAGTGTTACAAAGCCTGTAAGTGCAACGCCCGCAAGGGCGATAAGGCCAACAAATGGTAAGTTGTTTAGGAACACGCCCATTGGTGCTTGCAATTCGTAGTTATGGGTAACGCGTACAGCGTTTGTGTTTACAGTAATATTACTTACAAGGCCGCCGGTTACTGTCACGTTGTCGGTGTTGGTAGCTGGGGAGTTGGTAACATTGGCTGCAATATTGCTGTTGTCCTCATTACCTACTACGTTACCTTGTTGAACTATTGCGGTTTGTGTATAGTCTTCAATATTTGTTACCGTTAAGTTAAAGGTTGAGCCAATTGGTACCTCTACAAAGTGCAAGCTTTGGCCATGACGTAGGAAGAAAGTAGCGTTTAGGTCTAGTACCAAGTGATCCATATAGCTATTTGGGTCGGCACCAGGGTCTTGCGGTACAAATACAACGCCGTTTGCATTGCCTGCTGAATCTAGGAAGTTGTATGGTTGTGGTGTAACAACGACGCCGTTCATCATCAAGTATGCTCTAAATGTTGTTGGGGCATCTGGCAACAGCGGCGGTGTAGTTATTGCTATTGTAAACTCGTAAGGGTGGTTTGGGTTACCGTCGCCTGTTACAGTATTGGAAATATAAAGCGAAGATGCATCTGATGGGTCGTAAGGGCCGGGGCCTTCTGGTGGGTCAACGGTTCTTACATACCTGTTTACAAATTCCATGCCGGCTACTTTGAGTGGTGCTGGTTCTCGAGTTTCGTCCTCGTTCACATCACGGAAGAATGTGACATAGCGGATAACGCGGTTGCCTATTAGTAGACATGGGTCGTCACATAGTGGTGGGCATGGGGAAGGGCATGGGCCATCGCAGTCATCACATGGGTTGTCACAGCTGCTAACATGATCCACGCAAGGGTTTGCGCAAGCTTCTGTTACGCAACGATGGGTACCAACATGCACATACATACGGAAAACAGCAGTAGAATAAGATAGATGGTCGCGGGTGCTGTATGCGTCTATGCCATCGCAATCTTCACATTCGTCATCAAATTCCCAAGCATCGCCAGCAAGTAGTGCGTCTGCGGCGCAGCCTGTACAAAGGGTGTGGTTTGTGAAGTGACGCTCCCTTACTTCAAAACCAAACATACCGGCATGTGGGAAACGGGATGCATCAATTGGGATGCCCGTCTCTAACCATACATGTCTTTCGCCAGCGGGTGGTGCCTCTACAACGTTGTAGGAGTACCTAGTGTATGCTGGTATGCAATCTTCGCATTCTGGTAGACCGACACAAGCCACGTCCCCGCACGGTTCTGCTGGTACATTTACAGGCGCACCGGGGAATGAAATGTCCACGTCATCTACATATGGCTCGGCATCGCCGGGGTTAACCAAGCGTAGATTTGGAAAGTGGCCGGGGCAATCTACTACCGCACATGTACCCGGTAGGCTTGCACATGGTACACGCGTACCACTTAGCGAACCCCTTACATAGTCAAGCACAAAGTAAAACTCGAAGTCTGCTTCTGGTGTGTCTGTACCGGCAGGCATACGCAATGTTTTACGTAAAGACGCTGTGTCTGGGTCGTATGGGTCTACTTCGCCAACGGTACCGAGGTTGTGGTTGGGGTTAGCCATTACAACGGTAGACAACACCATTACTAGCACAACTAACATTGCCAGCAACTTGCTGCATTTCTTTAACATAATTTCTCCTCCTAGAGATTTGATTTTATGCCCCCCCGTAAAGAGTTGAGGCAATTTATTAAAACTGCTTACATGCCGCGCCGGCGTATAACAGTTATAACCGTACCAAGTGTATCGCTTGTATTTATTGGGCCGTATACACGGCTGTCTATTGCAGTTTGGCGGGCATCGCCCAGTACAAAGACTTGACCCGGGCCCACGGTAAGTGGGAACTGCACCCCGGTTTCTAGCCGCCATGTGTCTTGAAAGATACGCGGCTCGGTAATGCGGGAGCCATTTACTATAAGGCCGTGGTCGGTGATGTCTACCGTGTCGCCTGCTTGGGCAACTACGCGGCGTACTTGGCGCTCGCCTTCAAAGTTTAGCAGCAGCAAGTCGTCTATGTCGTAGTCGCGGCTAAGGCGGAAGAACAGCAGCACATCGCCATCGTTGACCATGGGTGACATGTGCGGGTCGTGTACCATGTGGAAACCGTAGATAAATGTGAAGGCCACTACAAACAGCAGAAGGATTACCGCAATTTTTATTACCAGAGCAATCAGTTCTTTGAAAACGGATGCCTTGCGCCTCACTACTACTCTCTTTTGTGTGGGTTGTGGTGTTGGCGTTTCCGGTGGTTGTTGCGGGGTTTCTTGTGGTTGTTGCGGGGTTTCTTGTGGTTGTTGCGGGGTTTCCGGTGTTATGGGTATCGCATCCTTTCGTGGTTGGAGACTGCGGGGCGAGCCCGCAATGACTGGGCTGTTGGGATTGCGGGGCGAGCTCGCAATGACTGGGCTGTGGGGATTGCGGGGCGAGCTCGCAATGACTGGAATGGCCGGAATGACGGTGACGTTGGAAATCTCGCTCTTGTCATTCCGGGCTTGACCCGGAATCTCACAATGGAAGCGACAGTACTACCACATCACCTCTTACAAATTTGCCCATGCCGTTTCCTCCTCGGGAGAAAGCCAGTCTTTGGCTAATGCATTTTCACTGGCGAGGGTTATCTCCCTAATAGGCGGCATCCTTTCGGGGTTGAGAGATTGCGGGTCGAGCCCGCAATGACAGGGCTGGCCGCAATGACTGGGCTGGCCGGAATGACAGGGTGTTGTCATTCCGGGCTTGACCCGGAATCTCACAGTCCCCACTCCAAACTTAAATCTATCCAGTTTGGGTTCTGGCTCTCTATCAGCTCATTCTTCCACTCTCGCTTCCAATTCTTCAACCGCTTCTCTCTTTCGATGGCTGCTTTAATATCTGTGGTGTGTTCAAAATATACCAGTTTATTGCAGTTGTATTTTTCTGTGAAGCTGTCTTTGTAGGCTTTGTTTTTGTGTTCCCAGACACGACGCTCTAAATTGCTTGTAACGCCAACGTATAATACATCGTTGCTTTTGTTTGCCATGAAGTATATATAGGCGTTGTTATTCATTGGCGGTGTCCTTCCGGGATTGGAGATTGCGGGTCAAGCCCGCAATGACTGGGTTGTGGAGATTGCGGGTCGGAGCCCGCAATGACTGGGCTGTGGAGATTGCGGGTCGGAGCCCGCAATGACTGGGCTGTGGAGATTGCGGGTCAAGCCCGCAATGACTGGGTTGTGGAGATTGCGGGTCGGAGCCCGCAATGACTGGGCTGTGGAGATTGCGGGTCAAGCCCGCAATGACTGCTTTGGCCACAATGACTGCGTGTTGTCATTCCGGGCTTGACCCGGAATCTCGGTTACGTTCTTTTGCGGCGGGCTAGGACTACAAATGCCGCCATGGCTATGGCCAGCGCCGCGCCAAAGAATATGAAGGTGATGCCTGTGTTACCAAATATGGCACCCGCAGGGACTACTGTCCCACGGTGGTTGTTGAAGGTAATGTCTAGGTTTTCCAAAGCGTCATCTACCAAGGTTGGGCCAAAGACGCGGCCAACAATTTCCGCAGGGAAAAGGCTTACTGTATTGCCGCAGTTCACTATTGTTGTGTGGTACAACGCATAGTCGCCTTCTGTTACTGTAATAAAGGCATCTGCCGGGACATCTCTAAATGTGATATGTTGCTCATGTCTTAGCCAGAAGTCGTACTCGCCATTTGCGTCCAGCTCTACAGTGCGTGGAAGGGGTGGCGGTACCGGCAGCAACGCTTGCTGAATGTCGCACAGGCAACCGGCAGAGCAACGCGATGCGTCTTCACATACTATTACATAGGTAATGGCTGCGTCTGACGGTAGCGGTGGAATTGGGTCGCCGTAACTGTCGGTAAGGGTTAGCGTAAAGCTAAAGCTGCGGCCAAGGTGCGCCATTTCACCAGTTACGGTTTTGGTGACGGTGACGTTGGTGACGGCCGGTGTCCAGCCTGCGAATAGGGTTACGTCTTCCCAGATGGGGGCGTTATCAATATCCCAAAGGGTGTATACTCCGTCATAGTAGGTGTACCAACGGTTTGTAAAGAAGTAGCCGTCTCTAACCGGGTCGTCGACCGGCCGGCTCACTTGGTTTCCGGTGACTACACCTACAACAATAGGCTCGTCGCTGTAGGTACCGCCGCCCAGTGGGAACCTGCCGCCACGTGGGTCGAAAGTTACTTGCCATCTATCACTGAATACAGCGTAGAATCTCATGGGGCCAGTTACGTACATTGCGGCGATGTCTGCCGGTGCAATTACAACGCGCTGCATGGTGTTGTGGTTGGCACACGGTGCGTCATCACATGCGCAGATGTATAGTACATCGTGTTCCCAGTGTAGGAACCGCCATGGCGGGCTGTTTACATAGTTTGGTGGTAGGCCAATTGGGTCGCCACTTGGGGTCACGCCTGTGTAGCCAGCATGGTCTGCCGCGGAACGGGATTGGCGCATACTACGAACAATTGTTGGTTGGTTGCCATCACCGTCGTTGAGCCTACCTGTGTTAGCGGGTGCGCTCGGGTCAATAGTGAAGGTTATGTTGTGGTAGATGAAGTCTATTGTTGGTTGTATTAGCATATTTTGATTTGCCGTACGACCCGATAGTACATCTGCCGTACTGTTAATTATGGTGGGGGTTTCTGTCCCTTGGGTGTCTCTCCAGTTGGTAACTTGTGCATTCCATGGGCGATTTGTTATTGTAAAGCGTGCTTGTGAGTCACGTATTACTGCGCTACCACTTGGAAGTGCCTGTGGCAAGTTTTGTGTTGCTGGGCCAGTAGTGGCCACGGCAATAGGTTGGTTGGTTGGGTTGGTTGAAACGCGTGTTTGCGTCAACTCTGCACTCATTTCACTATAATTCGCAGCAGTACCAAGTATGCTGTAGCTTACAGTTCTTGCTTCTAGCTGGTTACGAGTAATAATATCGTAGTTGTTCCAAACGTGGTTTTGCACTCCTACGGAATCTAATACTACATTACCGCTTGATACGACCATGCGTGGGCCAAACCATGTAGCACTACCTGTATTTGAAATGTTAGCCCGGTTTCTGGCCGCTAAGTTTTCATCTATAAGCAGGCCATTGGTTGCGCGGTTGCCACTAAAAGTGGTATTTGCGCTGATTACAAGAACGCTTGTTGCAGCGTTTGTCGGAAGGTTGTTGTTGTTGTTTTGGGGATTGTTGTGAGCGCTTCCTGAAGCGTTGTTGCGATTTAGTGCTACAGAAATAGCCCCGCCGTCTGTTGCGCGATTGTTTATAAAGTGACTGCTGGTAATGTGTATGCCGCGAGCATCACTCATTAGTGGAGCTTCTTGGTGGATTGCACCACCAATACCACCTGCAATGTTACCTTCAAATGTCGTGCCGGTTATACGCAAACCTATCAAGTTTGCGTTTGAATCAGCAGCAGCTAGACCCGAGTGTGCAATACTTAGCCCCCCACCATTGGCACGGGCAATGTTGTTACTAATTTGTGAACCCGCGTTCAAGGTAAAGTTTGTATCGCTGCGTGAGAATACACGCATACCGCCTCCGGTAGTTGCTTCATTACCGCTGATGTTAACAACACCTGTCATTGTTATATCTGCTGCGGAGTTAGAGTGAAGTCCACCGCCATTATCACGTGCAGTATTATTTAACAAGCGAATACTGTTGATATTTAGGCTTGCGGTACCAGTTCCACCCCAAGCAACGGAGATACCACCACCGTGATGCTCTGCATGATTGTTGGAGATTGTACCATTATTAACGTTAAACGTACCACCAACGTCAACAGCAACTCCGCCGCCGCCGCCACTATTAGTAGCAGAGCCCGAAGGGCGATGGTTAGCCCTGTTGTTGTTTATTATCGCATTCGCATTCATAGTGACAGTTCCGCTGTTTATGTGTATACCGCCGCCACGAGTATTGACAGCAGCATCAACGAAACCAGCTGTATTATCTGATATATCGCCACCATGCAATGTAACAGTGCCGCCATTTACATGGATGCCGCCGCCGGCACCTTGGCGAGTGGTATTGCCGTAAATACTACCGCCATTCATTGTCATGATGCCAGATGTATATACACCGCCACCATGTCCATCACCGCTACCCGTACCACGTGTATGATTATTACTTACAGCACTGCCATCATTCATAACAAACTGGGCACTAGAATTCCTTACCGCAACGCCGCCGCCAAAGCGGTCAGAGCCAGTAGTTTGAACCGTACGGTTATTATCTATTCTGCTACCAGCATTCATAGTCAATCGGGCACTTGCGCCGTTAACATCAACACCGCCGCCATATTGGGCTTGGTTGTTAGATACCAAGCTACCATTGTGCATATACACCTGCCCCGAGCCAGTAATACCTATGCCACCGCGGTAAGCTGTTGCCCCAGCACCTGTTTGCCTTAGCGTAACATTGTGCAAGTGTAAAGTGCCGTTACTTACTGTAATATGCCTTGTTGTGCCAGCAGTTCTGACAATATGAAAAGAATCACTTGGCGAAGCTGTAGCACTAAATACATGCACTGTCCTGCCAGCGGTAGCAAGGTTACCTGCCGCATCACCCAAGTTAAAGCCATTCATCAGTACAATAGCCCTGCTGGCTCCAAACGCATCCCTAAACTGAGCTTCATCGATAACATAGCGAATATCCGCAAGCAACCCAAGCGCAGTCAACTCATCCTGCAACCAAAGCGGCAAATCCACAAAGTTAGCAGGCATTATCCCAATAATACCATCACTAAGCAAAGCCAGATAATATTCCAGCAAATCTTCCAACTCATACATATCCGCATTCAAATCATTTAACTGCGGCTGTACTTCTTCAATATCAAGAGGCTGTATGTCCATCCTTACAAACGCAGCGGCAAAGCTTGCAACCTGCTGTCTACCTCTAAATACTTGTGTTTGTTCTTGTATAAACTCTTGCACGCGCAAAGCCAATGCTTCTACTTGCGCAACAACAGTGTCTGATTCTTCATGTAGCCGTCCTACTTGCTCGTTATAATGGTTCCACTCTTCCCCACATTCGGTCGTGTCGCGTGCTTCTGCAAATTGCACAAGTTCCTCAGCTAATTCCTCTATATACTCAGCCAATTCCTGTATCTGCGCTGTATACCCAGCAATATAATACAAAAACTGCTCCGTCTCCGGACACCTTAACTCCGGCACAAACCCATCGCGCAAGTACATATAATGCAACACCGCATTTTCCAGTTCATAAATACGCTGTTCCAATTCCTCTATCTGCTCGACAACGTAGGCAATGCCCCATTCCAAGGAAAAAATTGCAACGCTGTCTTCTTCTTCCCTTGCCTGTGCAAGCTGCATATTAAGCTCAAACAATTCGCTATTGAGCGTGATAAGCTGCATGTTGTACTGGGCTAGTTGGTAAAGCAACCCATCTATAATCGCAGTTAGCCTTGCGTACTCTTCCTCTGGGGAAAGCGGTGGCGGCAAGATATTGCCATTACCGTTACCGATGCACACGCATTCGCAGTCACAATCTCCGTCGGGAGATTGCGGGTCGAGCCCGCAATGACAGCAGGTGCAAGCGTTTTCGATGCACACGCATTCGCAGTCACAATCTTCGTCGGGAGATTGCGGGTCAAGCCCGCAATGACAGCAGGTGCAGTAATCTTCATTATCGTTTGCGGTGTCGTTTGCATTGTCATTAGCGGTGTCGTTATCATTAGCGGTTTCGTTTGCATTGTCGTTTATGTTTTCATTTCCATTATCATTTATGTTGTCATTATCATTTTGGGTGTAATAGTCGCATTCGCATTCGCAGTCACAATCTTCGTAGGGAGATTGCGGGTCAAGCCCGCAATGACAGCAATCGCAGTATTCTTCGTTGTCGTTGTTATTGTCATTTGCGGTGCTGCTGTGACAGTCGCAGTCGCAGTATTCGTCGCAATATTGCGGGTCAAGCCCGCAATGACAGTCTTCGTCGGTTTCGTTGTAGTTTTCGTCATCATTTTCATTATCGTTATATTCGCATTCGCAATATTCGTCTGGAGATTGCGGGTCAAACCCGCAATGACAGTATACGTCGTTTTCATTGTCATTGTTGGTGTAGTAGTCGTCATTGAAGTTGTAGTAGTCGTCATTGAAGTTGTAATAGTCATTGTCTGTATAATAATCGTTGTCTGTATATGGGGCATCGTCATTGCCGTCACCATAACCTTGGTAGTCGTAACCGCCGTACCCGTCTTCGTACTGGGCGTATTCTTCGTCCGCTACTATAAAGCTAATTAGCCTAAGTGGGGCATCCAAAACAAGAGTAGCAATAAGCACCCATACGGTGACTGCTACTACCCCGCTTGCAAAAATTGCAACTGTTTTTTTGCTTACCCTTTTGTTAGATTTGTTTGTCATAAAGACACCCCTCCAATATGTTAATGCTGTTTCTTATTCCGTTTTTTAAGTAGTATGTTTATTGCGCCTATTTCTTCCCTTGCGCGCCACATTTCCAGTATGCAAACTGCAAGGTATATGCCAGCGGCCATTAGTATTAACACCCATATTGGTGTTACGTAAAACCAAAGGAAACGCCAGCCAAAAACGATAAGTACTATTGCTACATATGAAACATCCGCAAGCCTGTTTAACGCGTTAATGCTGCGGTGCAACTTGCGTATAAGCATAAGGCCAATGTGGACTATGGCGTTTGCGCCAAGGACTTGAAAAACGTGACTGTAAAAGTGAATATCCCAGTCTTGCAATGCAACTATAACTGCAAGTACGGTAATGGCAAGGCCAGTTGTACAAAAAATGTTTAGCAGCAGTTTTTTCACGCCTCGACTCCTTCTTGCAAAGCTTGTCTTATGTTTTCCAAATATTTACGTGTTACAAAAACCTTTTCGCCGTTTTTAAGTGTTGCTTCTATGCGGCTGTTTGGCAGTGGTTTAATGGAGTCGAGTACGTTTATATTTAATATGAAGGATTTGCTTATTTGTACAAACCCCAAGGGGGCTAACTCTTCTGCCAATTGATAAATTCGACTGTCTGTATTATAAACTTCCTTTTCGCAATAGATAAAAGTTTTTTTGTCTACGCTTTCGAAGTAGTAAATGTCAAAAACACTAATAAATTTTTCTTCATTGCCTAAGCGGCAGGGTATCTTTTTGTCGATAGATTGTAATAAAAAAAAGATACGCTCAACCTGTTGGTTCATTTCTGCATATCTCACAATGACCTCGGGCCTTGTGGCCGAAGCGCATTTCTCTAATTTTACAATCATAACTCCCCCTGCCCCTGTAAACTATGTACAGCCTATTATACCTACTATTTGCCACAAGTCAACCATTATTTTGCCAAGATGCATTTTACTAACACTAAGATGCAGTGGTGGAATGCCATAAAATGTAATATGTCTGCTTTTTGTAAGGAGGCTTATTTTACGCGGTGTTGCGGAGTTTGTCAAGGGGTGGTTTTGGGGGGTGGGGTGGCGTAGCTTGCACGCCTGTAGTTATCTAGTTTTTCCACCAAACCATGCGCAATAAGTTCTTTCAAAATATTGCGAATGGTACGTTGAGAAAGCTCTAAATATTGTGCCAACTGTGCTGTCGTAACATTGCCATGGCTTGCTATATAGTCAAGTATATGCTGGTTTCTATCGGCATTTTTAATCGGCATTTTATCGGCATTCGTTGCCGATTGATTGCCGACTGCAAAAATTATGCCACTATTTGCAGGTTCTACTCCGTACGCAGAGTGCTTTACTATTTCAAGTTCTATAAGATGTTTGAAGCGTGCTGGGTCAACACTACGCAAATCTTCTTCGAGGAATAGCGCACTTAAAAGAAGATAATCGTCTGTCGTCATTGCATCTAATAGCTTGGCATCACTTTTCTTTATGAAAGAGAGCATCTTGCTGTCGATGACTTTTCCGCCAATAGTTAGCATAACAAAAAAGGCATCTGAACCGCTAAAATTAGGCAGAGGCTTTGCTTCTTTAATTGCCATTTCATAAATCAAGTTCATGCCTTGCCCAGAACGCTCAACAAGTCCACAGAGTCTAAAAATGTCCGCAATTAACCTGTTGCGAGCATTTTGTCTGTTCAAAATATTTTCGACTGTTATGCCACGCGGAAACCCGCCGGGGCTTTCTACAACAAGCCTGCTTTGGTACTGGCGAACGAAAATGCTTCCACCAAGTTGATAGTCACGATGACTTACCGCATTTAGTACAGCTTCGCGAACAACATCCTCGTTAAATGTGAGTATGGGATGCTTGTAAAACCCATCACGGTAATGTTGCTCGTCATTACGAAGATTTACCAACTCCCAAATACGGTCGTCATAGGAAAAAAAACCTTCTTGAAATTCTTCCCGCTGCGCCGCTGGTCCTGCGACTTCTTTAGATCGATATTCAAAAACTACCTCAGCATGTGGAAGCTGCTTTTTTAAGGTCGTGCGTTTGCCAAACAAAATGAGCGCGGCATAGGTAACACCTTTATCTGTTATTGCGCCGCAATCACAAAGCAACTGGCTATTAGAAAGACTTGTAATACGCTTATTCCTTGTGTGGTCGCTCCATTTTTTGCGAAACTTTTCAATAGCTGCGCCATCTAAATCATTTATTGTCGCTTCCGGGCAAATCTCGCTTGAAAAATCATATTCCAGCTCCATATAAATTTTGCGACGAACACTTTCCGACATAGGCACAAGACTGTCGCCATCGCGCCACCAAGCTATGCCATCAACTTGAATTGGCAAACCAACCGGACGGCTGGCTACTTCAAAAACAAGAACCCGCTTGCCTTCATACTCGTAGAGCTGAAAACCCACACAGACACGCAATTTATCCATTAGCCCATTTCTGGCGCGTTCTGGCTGATCAAAAGCGTTACTACCAACTATTTTACGAGGGCGTTTGTCACTTACACCAAGAACAAGTTTACCGCCTCCACAATTGGCTAAAGCGCAGCAATATTTCGCCGCTTCTTCAAAGTCATAACGGTTTTTTGCTTCTTTAAACTCAAAATGATTGCCTTCGGTAGCGTTTAAAAGTTCATCTACTTCGTGATCGGAAAACGGGCGCATAGCATCTCTCGCTCCTTTCGCAACAAAGATAAAGTCCTTCAGATAGTTTTGTTACAATGCCGCAGCAATTGCAGGAAGTTTTCCGGCTGTTTAAAAAGCATACGAAACATGGTGTCGCGGTGTGGTTTTTTTAGGCTACTTTTTGTTGTTTCCAATGGATTCCCCCTGCGGTGTATTTGTATGCATTATAGCATATGGGCGTAATTTAGGCAATTTTGCGTAATTGCGGTTTTGTCGAATAAACGAAAAAAACAAAGTTCAACTGAAGTGTGACCATGGTCATAGCGGTAAACTTAGTTTGTAAATTGAAGCCTGTAGATTCCGGGTCAAGCCCGGAAGGACAGAACTCTGGTGTATTCAGCTCAAATTAGATTCACGTGAGCACCTATAATTTTGTCCCCGCATACCCTACAATAACCAACACAAAAAAGGAGCAAACCATGCCACCCACCACACCAGCCCTACCCGAAACAGGCCGCTTGCAAATAGACGTTATGGCTTTGGACATTGCAAAGCCAATAACGAACGCCACCGTGCGCGTAACGCCGCGCGGCCGCCCAAGCGAAATTTTGGGGGAACTAGCAACAGATGACTCTGGCCAGACATACACCATAGACTTGCCCGCCCCACCTGCGGAATACTCACAGCAGCCATCAACCGAAAAGCCGTACAGCGAGTACGATGTAAGCGTTAGCTACGACGGTTACGAGCAAGTCATAGTCCAAGGGGTGCAAATTCTCCCAAACACCGTATCGTATCAAGATGTTACGCTAAACCCGCTAGTGGGTTACCAACAAGAATTCCCCGAGAAAGTCACCATAGACGAACATACCCTGTGGGGCGACTTCCCGCCCAAAATCCCAGAGGCAGAAGTAAAGCCGCTGCCGCCCACCACAGGCCTTGTGGTACTGCCCGAGCCTGTTGTGCCGGAATTTGTTGTTGTACATATGGGAATGCCCGCAAACACTGCCGCTCAGCGGTTTTGGGTGCCATTCAAGGACTATATAAAAAATGCGATATGTATAAAAAACCAAACAGATTAAAATGCCCTATCTATAAGGATTGTACCACTTGTCCTAATTTTTTTCAATGATATTGTCAAAATCTAATTGATTTTAATTTGTTATATTTTTTCGTTATTTATCCTGTCATTTTCCATACCCCAACCAATAGCATATGCGTTCAACAAAAAATATTCCTATTCGTGACTTCATCACAAACAGGAATATTTTTCTTATGTCCGCACTCTTTGTCGATTAAGGGGTAATGGGTTAATATGGCTATTCTTCGTAGCCCTCGTCCTCTAGCCATTCCAAATACGCAATCCTTTGCCCTATATGTGGATGGCTTGATTTCATTCGCTCAAATATACTCACGTTCGCGCTCATTGAAATTTTTTGCAGTAAATACATGCCCGATATTAATTCCCTGCCGTAGCCCATTTCATAAACAAATGTATCTGCTTCCTTTTCGTTATATCTGCTATTTAGCGCAAGTAATATTTCGCTTAGAGTTATAAATATAAATTCCAATATATTTACTGTCCACCTCGCAATAAATACAACAACCGAAAAGAAAATTGCTATCCCGCTGAACAATGAAACTATGTTTGATACAGTCTGCAAAATTCTAAGTATGAATTTAAAAATCCAAACAACAAAGGAAAACAGGAAGTTGCCTACTACTGATAATAACAATGCTTTCGTGTGTCCATGGTTCATATGCCCTAACTCATGGGCTATAATTCCCTTTAACTCGTCAGCCGTGAATGTTGACATTGCGCCCCTTGTAACGGCTATGGTCTGCCGTCCAATTGCAAATGCGTTTACAAACATTGCATCCATTATGTATATTTTAATACCCTTGTTTATTTTCGGACTAACTTCTTTTGCATACTCGTATGCTTCTTCAAATAGTGGCATTAAGTAGCGTCTTTCTTCTGCTGTTTGTGGCTCTCGGCAGTTTTCTAATAACCTTAGTAGCTTTTCTCCAAGCGGTGACAATGCTACTGGCACAGATATACCGTAAGTAATTGCTACGATAACGAAACTTAATATACTGGCTCCTAATATGAGCCATGCTAATATGAAGTACAGTAAAAACCAAACTAGATACAGTATGTTTGAACGTATGAATTTACTTGTTTCCATTTAGTGTCCTCCTCAAAATGGCTTATTAACATTAACTCTGCTGTTGTAGTTGATGTCTCGTGATAGGTAAAATCCTTTTCCTGTTTGCAATGTCTTTATATCGTCTGGATGGTAAAGAAATTCCCTTACACGTCTTGCACTTCCGAATCCTGTTTCTGACGTTTCCAATCCTCTTTGCTGTAACTGATGAGTAACATCCATTGTTTGCCTTGTGCCTAAAATGTTTGCCCATTTTTCGGCATTTACTCCGCTGTTTTGTCTCATGACTATGTAATTATTGCAGTTTTCTATTATCTGCTCTTTGTAGGCTTCGCCACATGCAAAGTCTAAGTCTGATAGGCTTTGTGTTGCAAGTACACATGTAACTCCTGCGCTCCTGCTTTTGTTTACTAGGTCGGTTAGTGCTGTTGTTGCATATACGTTTATCTTGTCCATTATAAAAAATGTTTTTTGTGGTTGTGCTTTTGTCTTGTTTGCGTCAAATAGTTTTCCGATTGCTTTTTTTGAGTCTATTAGTACAAGTCTTCCAAAGGCCGGGGATAATTCGGGGTATGTTAGCGGATTTAATATAAACAGTATTATTGCTTTTTCCTGCAGTGCTTGCGCTATGTCTATGCCGTCACTTGCAAATATCCCGCCAATCTCGCTTTCTGCAATTGTGCTAAATCTAGCCATTGAACCTTGCGCTATTTTTCCGCTTGTTCCTGCCAATTCGATATTATCTAGGTGCTGTGACTTTGTGATTAGTTCTCCCTCTAACAGTGTTTTGCTTAATAGCGCGAATTTATCTGCGTTTAAACATTTTATTATCCTTTTAAATGATAGTTCGTAGTTGCCTATTTTCAGTAATTGTAATGTCCTTTGTATGTATCTCTCGGCATTTAATTTATAGTGTTCCTCGCTCCAGTCGGTCATGTTTATTATCATGTCTTTTGCTACTGTGGGGGATGCGTCTTTAAAAGGATTGTAATGGTCTGAACTTTCTGGGTCTGATAGGTTTATTACATATACCTTCTTTTTGTTTTCATGGTTCATTGTGTTTATGATGTCGAGTATTGAACCTTGTCCGGTATCACCTTTACCATCAATGATCAATGCGGGGTAATCTTCGTCGATTGTTCTTTTTATGAAATTGGATATTGCAACAGTTTTTCCGCTTCCTGTTGTACCACATATGAACACGTGTTTTGCGTTATCTGGTATATGTATTGGTCTTTTTCCTGCATGTCCTATTAGCGTTCCCTCTTGTGGTTGTAATCGTTTAGGTCTATTTGCTCGTTTAATCATTTTCAGCTCTTTTCTAAAGTTGAACATCTTCCTTACTGGCCTATTTCTCGCTGTTATACCTACAACCCATAAAGTCGCAATTCCTATTACTAAAGCAAGTATTATATGTCCAAATCTATCTGCCCCGATTCCATAGGGCTTGTAAAATTTCCATCGTTTTCGTTCTCCTTTGTTCCTTGTATTTGGCCTAGTGCCATTATTTCAATGTTTGCATACATTGTTTTATTTTTCTGTAGTGTTTTCGCTATTTTGCATTCTAGGTCTGGTACTATCCATATTTGTCTATCGTAGTCCATAAAGTTATTGCTTATGATGTTTTCAAATCTGTTTTTCGATTTTAGAGCGAGCTCTATTTCCACGCATGTTGTTTTCTTTTCCTGCGTGAATACAAAATCCGGTCTATGTTTTCTGATTCCAAACCCATCTATTCTATGTAATTCTATTTCTGTCCTTATGTTCCTGTATTCTATTCCATGCACTTTGTTAAAATATATTGCCGTGTCCAGTACCGCTATATCATGTCTAATCTGTTCTATTCTAATTTTGTTCTTTGCGTTCCCCAATCCTTCTAATTTCGCCCCTTTACTCGTAATCCTGTATATCCCCGCCACTCCGTACAATACTCTTTCTCTGCGTATATACCCAGCCTGTACCAATTTTCTTAATCTTCTATCGCAAGCCCTCTGCCCACTAAACCCAACCAGTTCCCCTATATGTCTTCCCAGACACACTCTCCATCTATCTATCTCCCTTATTATCTTTCTATCTCTTTCCAGTACCACTAATTTACTACCCTTCTCATCCATCTTCTTCACCTTCTTCTACTTCTCTATTCACACCACCACACCCAACCTACTTCGTCTTACCCATCTTCTACCCTATGCTCCAACATTTATTTATATGACTACTTCTTCCAAGATGTAGTTACATGAAGAGAGCCTGTGGTCTCGCGTCAAATTTCTAATTTGAGGCGAGACCACAGGCTCTCTTCATGGATAAATAAATGTGGGAGCATAGGGTGATGGACAAAGATGCGTGATTTTTTCGGTATTTTTTTATTATTTTTTTCGGGTGTTCTTCTTAATAAAGAATATTTCGGTTACTGCTTGATGGAATGATTTCTCTGACGCATTTTCAGGCCTAGTCTACTCTTCTTGGTCATGTACTGGGTCGGATTCTGTTTAAAGGTTTTTTAGGCTCGTTTTGAATAGTTGCTCCAAAAGGCATCAGTGCAAGCTTACCCAATTTGAAACATTGTTTTCCGAATGGTATTCCAATGATTGTAATATGGAAAACTATGCCGTATATAAAGTATAGCAAGCTTAATAACAATCCACCGAAAATTAGCCACAGCACATTCATTATCGTGCTTCCTGCTCCTCCCCCATGAGTTATCGTTTTGCCGAACGGCCATAATGCAAGTTTCGCAAGTTTAAATGATTGCAAACCAAATGGTATACCGATAATAGTTATACATTCAATTATTCCAACGACAAACCAAAGCAATGCCAACCACAATCCACAAAGAAGAAGCCATAATACATTACCTAAGATTTTCACATACATTCCCGCTTTCTATATTTTTATTGTTTTCACCTAAATTAATGAATAACACATTAATTTGAAGCATCTACAAAAAACTCCCTGCCTTCATCCGTAATCCTAAACCAATACTCATCTATCTGGTTCATGTTTACTTTGTCAACACGACACCATTCATAACTAAGCATATCAGTAGTTTGTTTCGGAATACCAGCACATACTTTTCCTTTCTCTATTAATTTTAATATAATGGGTAAAACATTTTGCGGAGTATAAATCCCTCGCAATTCACCATCTTTATTATCCAGAATTCCTGCAATTATCTCTAATGTCTCATCGTCGTCACATAAAAAGGACAATATATCCAATATGATTCCCGTTTCCTCACTCATACTTTCTTAACCTCACCTTCTTAATAATACTGGATACGCCCTCGGATGCGGGTGGTTATCTATGCTTATTCCGTAAACAGTTCGTACGTCGTGTATATATACTTTCACACCTGTTGGTATATGTGTCCATTCCTCTTCGGTGGCAATTCCACCGGGAGCTTCTCTTGAAGTTGCTGGCTCACTTGCAGAATCTGTCATTTCCCAATTAGATGGATTTCTTCTAACGTCTTGATATTTTTCATAAGTAGTACTTGCGGTTGTTATCGTTATTGAGTCGTTTGTCCGACTACTAGTAAACATATTTCTTATTGCAACACCTGCATCAGAGAAAAGTTCCGCTAACGCTGGCTCATCATAAAGTACGTCATTGATTTGTGCTGCAGCAAAAAGTGCTATCGCAAAAATTATAAGTAGTGTTATTAGTTTTTTCAACATGTACATCACTCTTTTCTTATACATTTAGTATTTCGCAAGTCAATTCCTAATATTTTGTAAAAACAACATAATATATTCACGTCTATCAAAACGTACACTTTTTGACATTAGCCGGATTGAAGCGTTTCTTGTCTTAATACTCGTTAAAAACAACTAAAAATCATGTAAAAAGCGAAAAATCAATTGACTTTTCGCTATTTTGTGTGATACTATTTGAAGAAATCTGAGCTATCAAAAAGTGTACTTTTTGATAGCTCATTCTTTACCTTTTGATATTCTAAGTTCCCTCAAACGCCTGTAAAACGTAGCTTCTGTCAATCCTGTTTTTGCTATAATTTGCTCGAATGATAAAATCCCACGTTCCCACTGTTTAACAAGTATACTAAAATCTTCGGGGGGCTTTTTGATAGGACGCCCAAACCTTATCCCGCGTGCTTTGGCAGCTATAATGCCCTCTTTTTGACGTGTTCTGATGTTTTCGCGTTCACTCTGTGATACAAAAGACAAGATTTGTAATACAATGTCGGATATAAATGTACCAATTAAATCTTTGTGTAGTCTTGTATCTAAAAGGGGCATATCTATTACCGCTATATCTACTCCACGTTCTTTTGTAATAATTCGCCATTGATTTTGTACCTCATTGTAATTACGTCCTAAACGGTCTATACTTTTTATGTAGAGTAAATCCCCTTGTTTCAGCTTTTTGACGAGGGCTTTATAATGTGGGCGGTTGAAATCTTTTCCGCTTTGCTTATCTATGAATATTTGCTCTGATGGTATTTCTAATTTTTCCATAGCACATAGTTGTCTATCCTCGTTTTGGTCTGTACTTGAAACACGGATATAGCCATATGTTTTCATGTTCACGCCACCCTTCAATCAGTTTTACGATATTCCTATAGAATATTCGCGGATTTTATTTTATGATGATTATTTGGGATTATGATAAAAACATTTAGACCATATAAAAGCCTTGACAAGTGTTTTTCTTGTCAAGGCTTTTATATGGTGTCCCAAGCGGTAGCGCGGGAGCAAATTTCTTTTTGGGGTTAGTCAGTTTTTCATTCCTTTGAATACTATGTCATGTATTTTTATTTCGTTGAAGTATTGATTTTTGCCTGTTCTTTCGGCTAGAACAACAATCTTTTCTACAAACTGCATTAAAAATATGCGTTTCTCTGTGTTCGCAAGAGCGTCCCAATTCTCCTTGAAGTTTGTAGCAATTTCAAGCTTATTGTCTACTATGTCCTCTGCTTCAATGTTTAGTCGTTCCAGCTCAGAAGAAATGGCTTTCTTGTCGCTTTCGATACGTTTTTTCACTTTGCGGTATTCTTCTGCTGTAAAAGTGTTGTTTACGTAACAATCCAATGCTTCTCGCAATTTTGCCTCCAATTGTTTCAATCGGTCGTCATGCTCTGCAATTAGTCTACTATTTTCTTGTTTCTTTTGCGCTTCCTCATGAATATGGATAGAGTCACCATCTTCAAAATCCGTGATTCTATTTACATATTCACGAAAAGCATTCTCCAACCTTGTTGTACTCATAGAACTAGCGTCACAAGCATCTATCTCTGTGTTGCCACATTCATAATTTCCGTAAAATTTTTTAGTACCGTCTGCTAACGTTTTATATATGTTGTGGGGATGTAATTTGCTATAGCATTGTGCGCACACTAAGAATCCTGCAAAATAATTCTCTTCTTTTGGTCTCTTAGTTGGCGATATACGTTTCCCTTTTGCTGTTCGGTGCTGTGCCTTGTTGAATAATTCCTCCGAAATAATAGGCTCATGTTTTCCCTTTACGGTATATGCTTTACTTGGGTCCTCATAATAACGACGCACATCTCCCATATAGTTATTGTTTCTAAGAAGATTTTTGACATTACTAGTTCTCCATACACTGTCTTTCTTCGATGGAATTCCACGTCTGTTTAGCCTTCTTGCAATTTCGGTCATGCCTATACCTTGATTAGCGTACCAATCAAAAATCTCTCGCACTACTTGCGCTTCGCTTTCATTAATTGTTTGTATTTTTTGTCCATTTGGACGGTCATAACCATAACTACAAGTATGTGAACATAGTGTATATCCTTCATTCACTTTGCGTTCACGCCCTAAAATAATTCTTTCTGCTATGTTCTCACGTTCAAACTCCGCAAATATACCTATGATTTTTAAAAACATGCGCCCCGAAGCTGTTTGTGTGTCTATACTTTCCATTAATGAGTTAAAAGTACAATCATATTCGTTGAACAAATCCACAAGATAAATTAAGTCTGATGTGCTACGTGTTAGACGGTCAATTTTGAATACCAGTACATTTGTAACATCTCCATTCGTTACATCTTCAATTAAGCGGTTTATTTCTGGTCTTGCTGTGATGTTCTTGCCACTTATCCCCTCGTCAATATAAACGTCATGAATTTGCCAGTCCTTAATACGTGCGTAATCTTTTAGTTTTTGCTCTTGCCCTCGTATTGAGTACCCCTCTTTTACTTGTTCCTCTGTTGACACCCTTACATAAATTCCAGTTCCCATTATTTATCGCTCCTGTCATTATTTTTTGACAGGCGCATTTCTAATTGTTTTTGCTTTTTTCGACGCAAGGCGACTTCTAAAAAGAATTTTGTCATTTCCGATTGTAGCTCTTTTGGTAAAATGATTTTATCTTTTTCTTCGCGCATGGTGGCAACGCCTCCTTGCTAAAACATATTGCAAGGAAAGTTGTCCTATTACAAAAACCGCCAAAGGACAGGCCTTGTAGCGGTTCGGCGGTTTATACGCATGGCAAATGTCGCCTGCAACGAAATTTATGCCACATGGCCGCTTGAAACACTTCGCGCAAACATACTTGCCATACAATCGCTAACGCTAAACCGCGTTTTTACGGAATGGTATCGCGGGCAGGGGTACGACTTTACCATAACCAGCACAACCCAGCTTGACCAAAAATATGTACACGGTCGCAACATTTTTACAGAAATATCCCATGTTGTGGACGAAATTTTTACAACTTACATCACGCGCCCCGGCATTCGCCAGCCGCTTTTTGCCCAATACAACGACGGACGGCGCACCAACTACCCGGGTCGCCTGTCGCAATGGGGCTCAGCCGCCTTGGGCGAACGCGGCATGAACGCGCTCGACATCCTCAAATACTACTACGGAAGCGATATTTACTTAGAACAGGCGCGCAAAGTATCCGGCGTGCCCACGTCCTACCCCGGCACGCCACTGCGCACCGGCAGCACTGGCCCAGATGTCCGGCGAATTCAAGAGCAGCTAAACCGCGTTTCAAACAATTTCCCCGCCATACCAAAGCTGCGCGTAGATGGCGTTTTTGGCCCGCTAACAGAAGAGTCGGTGCGCATCTTTCAACGCATTTTTCACCTAGTGCAAGACGGCGCGGTTGGGTTTGCAACTTGGTATAGGTTGTCGCATCTTTATGTGGCCGTTACTAGGATGGCAGAGTTGTAAGCCCCAAAACTATTTTTGGGTGGCTTCGAAAGCTGCTATTCTCTGGCGGAGTTGCTCGTTTTCAGCTTGCAACTGCTCCATTATTCGTTTGCTATCGGCTCGCTCTTTATTATCAAAATAAATATTATCTTTCCTGCGTTGGTAGGCCTGTCGTATGATTTTATCTTCGCTTTGTCTTTGTAACGCAGTCATAGCCATTTGGATTTCCTCCTCTTCGATACATGCGGTTTCTATTATGGCCTTGTTGTTTATTTCCTTTTCGGTAATTACTGTTAGCCATTTTGCAAACATGGCTTCTTCGGTATCGTTTATACTTATGCTGTCGGCTTCGTTTA
>WQVY01000035.1 GCA_009785605.1 Defluviitaleaceae bacterium
CGTACTAACCTCTACCAGCACAAATACATTAAAAAAGTCCCGGGTAAGGAAAAGCCCAATTAATACCCCTTCCAAAATAAAAAGCAAGAACCAATAAAGCCTTCCCGTATGGTCATATTCGGAGCGTAAGTTGTATATAAACACTGCCAAAAAAATAACCACAGTAAGCAAAATAAACACGGCAGCCAACGTATCCACTCTTAAAATAATACCTAAATAACCTGCATATCCCCCAACACGGGTAATAATTTCTTCTTCCCGGCTGGCAAACAATAAAAAAAACGCCAACGCAACAAAAACCGTCTGTGCAACGACAGCAGTAATGCGCGCGTTCCTTAGGCCGGCAAACACATAAATAAATACGGCTATAAGCACCGGCATTATCGTAAAAAATGGCAGGCTTAGAGCCAACATCTCAAGTCCAGTCATAGGTCATTCACCAAATCCATGGTATGTTGTATTTTTGTAAGCTTAATCTTCTAGCGTATTTTCGTCTTTGTTAACCAAGTCCCGCATAGCCGCCCAGTTTACGGTTTTATACTTCTTAAACAATGCATTAAGCATTGTGACATTTATAGCCGTGACGGCTATGCCAATAATAATTGCCGTAAGCATAAGCGCTTGGGGCAAAGGGTCCGCAATCATATCTGCATATTCTAGGTACGCGACATCCCCAATAATAGGCGGCGTAATCCCAAACCTAGCACCAACCCCCAGCCAGAACATGATTACAGATGTCTGCATAAGCATAATAAAAACAATGCATTTTATGATATTGCTGGTGGTAATAAGGCCATAAAAACTAATAAAAAACAGCAATATAGGGAAAAAATCAAATATATGAATGTCCATAGCGTATCACATGCCTCCTACAAGCGCTCGATAGCAATATACCGGTAGAACAATATAAAAAACCCACATGCCACTTTCATGCCAATAAGAAAACTCATGGCAATCAAATAAATATTTTGGAAAAACGGCGCAACATCTGCAACAACATAAACAAGCCCCGTAAAAATAGCCAGTATAGGTAGGATAGCAATGTTGATAAAAACCAGCTCCTCCATTTTCATTACCTTTTTAATGGGCAAATCATAAATATCCAACACAAGGTACCGGCATATAAAAAACGTTGCAAGGGTTAACCCACCCAAGAACCCACCACCAGCAGAGATATGGCCGTTCATTATAAGATATGCGCCAAAAAGAAGGATAATTGGGCAGATGATACGCATAGTAAACTTGGCCATTGCGGAGTTTTCTATTTCGCTATGCCGCCCGTCTGGTATCTGGTCTAGGCCCAGCCATGAAACATGAGTCACAGCCACAACAGCCACAACCAGCAACAGCGCTTCAAAAAGTGTATCGTATACGCGGTAGCCAAGATATATAGCCGTTACAGCATTTGTGCCACCTACGTCTATCATAAACATTTGCAGGTATTGGTCCCTAAGCTCCGTAATAGCGTAGCCCGTGGGTACAAAATAAATAAAAAGGCCAAAAAGGGCCAACGTAAACAATAGTGGCGGGACAAACTTAGTAAAAATTAATTTCTTGTGCTGCTTTTCTTGGGCCTGCTCCCTCCTTAGGCCGCGGCCGCGACTGTAATATTTCTCTACACACACAATAAAAAAAATTGTGGCAAAGGCAGAAATACCCGCTTCAGACATGGCAACATCTGGCGCGCCAAGGGATAAATAAATAACAGATGTGATTAAAGAAAACACGCCAAAATAAATAATTACACGGTAGACTTTGCGGCAAAAAATAATGCAAGCCGCGCTAATAATCCAAAAAATTAATAATACCTGTGTCATGATCTAACTCATGCCTCCTACGTAGGCTATGCGGATGTTTCGTGTTTATCTCTCTCACTATCACATGCCGGCGCATAACCGCTATTGTGTGCCGAGCGTACCATGATATGAGCAACCAGCGGGTTAAGCACCATCATAATAATAACAATAAGAAACAATTTTCCCGTAAAAAAACTTATGCCATGCCTTATGGCCAAGCCAATGATAATGGTCAAAAAACCTACAGTGTCTATTTTGCAAGCAACAAGTACCCGGTAATAAAAATCCTTTTTGGGTTGGAATATCCCCAGCACCCCAAACAGCATAAACACTATGCCAATACCTATAACTATATAGCTTAGTAGCTGCATTATTTTTTCCCCTTTCTAACCTTTTGCAAGTCCCGTCTCGACAAGAAAAGCGCAAGAAAAATAGTGCCAATAAAACCAGAAAGGGCATAAATAATGGCAAAATCCAGCAAGAACGTAGTCTCAAAAATAGACGCAAACAAGATGATTATGAGGATTGTTTTGGACATGATTAAGTTCATGCCCAGCAGCCTGTCCCATACACTGGGGCCTATAATTACGCGTATTAGATAGGGTGTAAGCAGCCCTAGCATTATCCCAAGAATTATATACATATATTTATGCCCCCGCTATTTGTGACCTTTGAAGCCTCCGCTGGATGCTTATAAAATCATCTTCTGCAGTGGGGTAGCCATCCTTCTTTGCATCGCCAATACACAAAAGCGTGATGTCTTCCCCTTCGCGCTCTAGAAAAACAGAGCCTGGGGTCAGGGTTATAGAGTCTGCAAGGATATTTCTTAGGGCCTCGTTGGTAAGTTCTAGTTTATATGTTGCGATGCCCCATTTTGAGTCGGTCAAGATCATTTTAATCATGTATAGGGCATCTGTGTAAATACGCAGTACAAGCCATAACGGGTATGTTAGCAGCTTGTAAAAGTTCACATTGCGGATTTCTTCAAAATTAAGAAATTTGCCCATAAGGTGCATACATATCATGCTAATAAACATGCCTATGGCTACATTGGGCCAGGATATATACTCCATTAATATTATCCATATAAAAGTTAATGCTAATGTCACGAAAATGGTATGCTTGCCCATGGTTTACCCCCGGTCAAAGAAGCGTGATTTCAGGATGCCACTCTACACCTGGCAATTGAACATGTCAATACATGGTAGCGAGTCTTGTTTTAGTGAATATGCCCAATGCAGGTTGAGTTATGCTATGTACTGGGGTAGAATATTGCGGCTGGACCGATTTCGAATTGATTCGCTATAATAGTACTTTGTCTTAACTTCCCCGCCGATGTAGGAGGCATTATTTATATGAGAACCTATTTAGACGATATCAACAAACTACACGCGTTATTTGACAGTAATTTTATGCAGGCATACCGTTCATCAAACCCCAACAAGCGTCGTGGTGTATTGCCGTATTTACAGTCTATATACCGCAGGTGGTATTACTCCACATTAATAGAAGACGCGCCACTTTCCCCAGCAAACTTGCTTGAGGCTATATGCATCCACTATGAAAAGCCTGCAGCAACCTACCCTGTAGCCCATGCCCGCAGCAAATCCAAGCTTACAGGCATTGATATACGGCTAGTAGAATACTCCCTGGACAGCCACCCCATTGTTGACGATATGCGCTTGTTGATAGATTACTGTACCCCTTATGTAGACTTGCAAGACGGTGCCGCGTTTGTGTCGTCCCAGGCGCTGGAACTGGCTGAGCAGATAAGCTTAAACGACCCGATGTATGCCGCTTTCTTGTTGGAGGTATCTTTGGGGATGAAGCTTATAGTCAAGGTACCGTCTGTAGGTGTAAGCCGCTACAAACCAGCCCTGCGAGCTGGCGAAGTTATGGCTGCCCCATGCAGGGACTTGTTGCGCGATATTGTAGAAACCACCTTGACAATGGCATCCAAAGGGTTGCAAAACCTGGTAATGTTACCGGAGTCTTTGTTTACCACAACATTTTTGCGCTCCTTACTAGAAAAGCCAATGCTTACAGACGATATATTTGCTATGGTGTACGACTCACTAGGTTATGACCTGGACGACGTGATGGAAGCAACTATGGAAGAAGGTGGCCTAGACGGCCTAGATGTGGATATTTTGGCCGGGACATTTATGACAGGCGTGTTGATGGATAAATTCTTCTTCACACCGTTTGGGCATTTTATGAAGCTGATACGCCCGTTGTATATACTGCCCTTCGAATTTGGAAGCGAAATTACAGACTATATAGATGTATTAGATGACCCAGAAGAAGGCACGATAGCATTCTTTGCGCCATGCTCTAGCTATACGCTAACAGACCTGGGGCTAGAATGTATGGGCGTTGCCAAAACCGAAGACAACTACCAAGATGCCCCAGCCGCCGCCCCATTCGAGATGATGATGGACACGGTCTTTAAAAGTACGGAGTCGCTTTCTGTTTTTGCGGAAGTAGCACGGCACTTGGGCCCCATGCGTATGGAAAAACCGCCAGAAGATATTTACACCTTCCGCGCACGGCTAGAAAGCAATACCGCAGTCTGGGCTCATGTGCAAATGCCGTCAGATGCGACTTTGCATGATATGTATATAGAAATTGCAGGTTGCCTGGGGCTAAAAGAAAACGATGACTACGCATTCTATCACGATAAAACAGAAAACCCTTTTGCCGAATACGCATCCGATAGGCGTGCAAAGCGCGGCAGAAAAACATCATTTGCAGAGTTAGATGATTTGGATTTTGAACATCAAAAACAAATGCTATTGGTTGCCTATAACCAAGCATTGCCCTTTGGGGACGACGCCCCAATTGTGCGCATTCAACTAGAGTTTTTGCATGCAAACCCGCCGGATGTTGGCCACGAATATCCGCGGATTAGTAGAATCAGCAAAGGCCTTAGAGAGAGTTTCGAGGAGTAGCACTATTTATCAAACTTCAACCCCTTCAGCGCGGCGAAGGGGTTATTTTTTGGTTCATTTTTGTCCTTCTTGTCAAGGAAGGCCTGTATCTCGCGTTTTGACATTGCGCCGCGTTCTTCTTTTTTGCGCTTCTCGAAAGCGGAGTAGCTTTCCCTGTAGCCGCATGCACAAACAATTTTGCGTTTGTCGCCTTCGCCTACAATTTTCATGAATTTGAAGCAGTGGGGACATTTTGAACGTATCGAAAGTGAAACGTTGACACGGGCATTGCACTCCCGGTCTTGGCATACTAGCATCTCACCTTTTTTGCCCGCTACTTGCAACATAAACATGCCGCAGTCCGGGCATTTTGTGGTGCTTAGGTTGTCGTGGCGGAAGGTGGCGGTGCTGTTTTTAATTTCTGTAATAATTTCGCGTGTGTATTTGCGGATATCTTTAAGGAATGCGTTTTTGTTGAGCTTGCCGGTAGATATGCCTTGTAGCTGCAGTTCCCAGTTGCCCGTCAGCTCAGGGGATTTTAATTCCTTTGGCACTAGCTCCAATAGCTGCCGGCCCTTGGATGTGGAGAAGATATCCTTGCCCTTTTTTTCTATCATAAAGTTGTCGTATAACTTTTCTATGATATCTGCACGGGTGGCTACGGTGCCTAGGCCGCCGGTTTTTGCTAAAGTCTCGGCTATTGCACGGTTTTTTGTTTCCATATATTTTGCGGGGGATTCCATAGCGGATAGCAGTGTCGCCTCGTTGAAAGGGGATGGCGGGGAAGTTTTGCCTTCTGTTTGCTTTAGGCTTTTGATGGTTATACGGTCCCCACGTTTTAGGCTGGGGAGGGATTGTTTGTCGTCGTCTTCGTCTTCTTCTGTATCTGAGAATACAGCAGTGAAGCCTTGGGATATTACAGCCCGCCCTTTGGCAGTGAAGGCCTGGTTGCCAATTTTTACTTTTATGACTAGCTGCTCGTACTCGTATGGGGGGTAGAATATGCATAAAAACCTGGTGACAACTAAGTCGTAGACCTTCCTCTCCTTGTCTGCTAAAGCGCGGAGGTCAACGGGATGCTCTGTTGGGATTATGGCGTGGTGGTCACTTACTTTTGTATTGTCTACATAGTTGGCGTTGGCGCGGATGGGAGTTTTTAATATATGAGCACAATGCTTATTGTAAGGTGGCACCATGCACGCACGCAGTCGCTCTGGGATTGTGGGGACAATATCTGTAGACAGGTAGCGCGAGTCTGTCCTGGGGTAGGTTAGGACTTTGTGTTCTTCGTATAAGCGCTGCATAATCCCTAAAGTTTCCTTGGGTGAGTAGCCATAGCGCTTGTTTGCGTCGCGTTGTAGCTCTGTGAGGTCGTATAGTTTTTGTGGGTATTTTCTTTTTATGGTTTTTGTAACTTCTGTAACTGTGGCATGTTTGTGTGGGGGCTCTGCCTCTAGCATTGCAAGGATTTCGTCGGCCTTTGACTTATTAAAGCAGCGGGTGCTTCCGCTTGAGGGCTCTATCCATGTCAGGCGGAAATTGCCCGCGTCTGCGGTAATGCCGTAATACGGCTGCGGTACAAAGTTACGGATTTCTGTCTCGCGCTGTACTATCATGGCAAGGGTTGGCGTTTGCACCCGGCCGCAGGACAATGGGCTGTTAAACTTGGTGGTTAGGCACCGTGTCGCGTTTATGCCTACTAGCCAGTCAGCCTCTGCCCTGGCCTTGGCAGAGTCGCCCAGGCGCTGGTAATCACGGCCGTCTTTGAGGTTGGCAAAGCCGTCCCGGATGGCCTTGTCTGTCACGGAGGATATCCATAGGCGTTTTATGGGCTTATTGCATTTGGCTTTTTCTATTATCCAGCGGGCTACCAGCTCGCCTTCGCGGCCTGCATCTGTGGCTATTACTATGCTGGTCACGTCTTTGCGTGATAGCAAGTCCTTTACCGTGCGGTACTGTTTTGATGTTTGGGGGATTACTGTCAGGCGTAGCGTGTCCGGCAATATTGGCAAGTGATTTATGTCCCATTTTTGGTAAGCTTTGTCGTATTCTTCTGGGTCTGCTAGGGTGACTAGGTGCCCCAGGGCCCAGGTTACTACGTACTTTGGGCCTTCCATATACCCGTTTGTGGCTGGACGGCAGTTTAAGACACGGGCAATGTCGCGGCCTACAGAGGGTTTTTCTGCTAAAACTAAGGTCTTCATTGTTTGCTCCTTTGTGGGCAGAGTGGTGTGTTGAGATTATTTATGAAAGGGTATGATTTTATAGTAATCGTATCATATTGGCGTGATTTTACAAAATATCCTTTACCAATATGGCACGTGAAAGGTTTCTTTTTGGCAGGTTATAACTTTCCTAAAAAAGGCCATACTAACCCCAGGTGATAAGTGTGAAACATCCGCGAAGCGGATTTTCATACCAACCTATTTGTTCCGCCGACGAAGGAGGCATGAATTAAAATATGAAAATGGAAAATATAAGGACAGACCTGGCCCTAGAAAACCAAGAGCACATAAGCGAAAGCGGCCACGACCTAAGCGGCGTAGACGTGACAACAGAAATAGACGACAAGCTAGACATAACAGTAACCTGGGTAAGCATAACAGACGAAACCGGCGCATCGGCAATGGGTAAGCCCGTAGGCAACTACGTAACAATAGAATCTGGCGCAATGAAGGAAAACGACACCGCCGCCCACGAAGAAATAATAAAAATACTGGCCCGTAAGCTGGGAAAACTGCATAACCTGCAGCCCGGTGCGGTCATTTTAATAGTGGGCCTGGGCAACCGTTATGTAACACCGGATGCCCTGGGCCCACAAGTATGCGAAAAAATCCTGGTGACGCGGCACATAGGCGAAGACAGCATGCCCCAGGACTTGCAAGGGCGAGTAAGGGCAGTAAGCGCGCTTGCCCCCGGTGTAATGGGCATAACCGGCATAGAAACTGCCGAGATTGTGAAAGGTGTCGCAGATAAGATAAAACCAGACATAATTATAGCCGTAGATGCCCTGGCCGCACGGCGCACCAGCCGTATAAATGCTACGATACAGATGTCTGATGCGGGTATTAACCCTGGGGCGGGCCTTGGGAATAAGCGGGCGGCTATTAACAAGGCTACTATGGGTGTGCCTGTTATTGCAGTGGGGGTGCCGACAGTAGTAGACGCAGCAACACTAGTAAACGACACAATGGAGCGGATGCTTGACGAAATGGCCGAAGCAGCCCCGGACGAGGGGACATTCTATGACATGCTTCGTGGCTTGCAAGATGTAGAACGGTACGGCCTTATACGTGAAATTTTGGACCCATACGACAACATGTTTGTAACCCCAAAGGATGTAGACGCAGTAATTGGTCGGCTGGCCGGTATCATTGCCAGTGCGTTTAATATTGCACTACACCCAGGGATTACGCAAGCAGATGTTAACCGGTATCTAAATTAGTATACTAAGAAGCAACCTCCCCTGCATACGGACTAGACGGTTTCCCATTTATTTCGCTATAATTTGCAATACAATCAGGGGAGGGAATACAAATGACCAGCACAAACAGCAATACCCACCACAAAATAGACCGCCTTACACACGGTGGTATTATGACAAACTACCAATGCAACGCCGCGTGCAGGCATTGCCTATACGCCTGCTCTCCAGAAAGAAGCGGCGGGTATATACAGCCTTATATGGCCGATAAAATATGCAACTTATTAAACAAATGCGGCTGCAGGTCTATCCACATAGGAGGCGGGGAGCCGTTTTTGGATATAAACGGTTTGTTAAATTTATTGCAAGCCGCCCGCGATAACAACATCACGGTGGAATACGTAGAAACCAACGCCTTTTGGGTCCAAGATGAGGACCAGGCACATGAATATCTTCAAATGATTTCCAAAGTCGGCGTTGATACGCTTTGCATATCCTTGGACCCCTTCCATGCAGAATATGTCCCGACCACACTGCCCATAAAACTTGCAGAAATATGCAGCAAGACGGGCTTTGGCTACTTCCTATGGCAGGACAGGTTCCGCAAAACACTTTCACGTTTGCATACACCCAACAAGGTGCAGTCCCGTGCGGACTTAGAGCGGCAACTCTCCCCCAACTATGTAATAGAAACAGCCCAAGCCTACGGCCTAAGAATGGGCGGCCGCGCCCTATCCATAGAGGCCGAATATGGCACACCCATACCCGTTGCACAGCTAATAAACACCAACCAAGCCAGCCATACCACACAAAAAAAGCCCTGCCGCAATTTGCTTGCGGCGGGCCATTTTCATGTAGATTTATATGGGCGGTATATCCCGCCGGGCTGTACCGGCATCGCTATCCCGTTAGAAGAAGCCATTGCTGGCGTGCCGAAGGACAAGTACCCCGCCTTCGACGCGTTAGTCACAGGTGGAGTAATGGCGCTTTATGACCTTGCCCATAAGCAAGGCTTCAAGCCCCAAGCAACATACACTTCAAGCTGTGCGCTGTGCTTCCATCTCCGCCACTGGCTAAGCACCCAAGACGGTTTCCCTGAGCTAGACGCGGAGCACTATGCTGCATCGCTAATGTATACCTAGCCCTAGTCCGGGGCTTTTTCTTGCGCTTTTAGCGCTTCCATTGCTGCAATGCGCTGGCTAATAGGCGGGTGGCTATATGTCATGGTTACCACAAACGGGTGTGGGGTGAGGTTGGCATAGTTGAGCCGGCTCATCTTTTTCATGGCTGTGATACCGGGCTCGCTTCCAGTGAATTGTATACCGTATGCGTCTGCTTCATATTCGTGTTTGCGGCTTAGGGCGGTAAATGGCCACTGTAAAAACATGATAAACGGCGCTGCAAGCGCCATCCCAATATACAGGCCAAAGGCCACATTTAGCTCATAAAAACCAAAAGCCAACGACACGCTTTCTGTATTAACTACAAAATACGCCAGCGCCAATATCGGCAGGGCAACCAATAGCATTAGAGGCAGCCGCCTACGTATATGCTTCTTTTTTGCATGGCCTATTTCATGGCCAAGTACATATATTACTTCGTCTTCAGAATAATCATTTATCAGGTTGTCATACAGCCCAATAAAGCGGCTTTTGCCAAGGCCAGAGAAAAACGCGTTGGCCTTGGTTGTACGCTTAGAGCCGTCTACAGAATATACGCGCATGACAGGAAAATCTGCTTCGCGGCTAAGCGCCATTACTCGCTCTTTAAGCGGCCCCTCCTCAAGCGGGGTTAGCTTGTTAAAGATGCGTATCGTAACCGGGCGTATAAAGATAAAAATAACAATAAACGCAGCCACAACAAATATAAAGGCAACAAACACACCATTACCCAAAATGCCGTGTATCAATATAAACAATGACATCAAGCCCAAGCCAATAATTCCATTGATTATAGCGTCTTTTATTATATCGCCTAAAAATGTACCAACAGAAGACTTGTTAAACCCATATTTAGCCTCTATTTTAAACGTCTTAATCGCGTCAAAAATGGCGCTAAGGGGTAGGCCTATAAGCCATGTCATAGCAAACATAAAATACACTTGTAAGTACAAATTACCAGTATGCTGACCCATGAAATTAAAAAAACTACTGTGCACATTAAAGCCCAAAATCGCCGCAATAAGAACCAAATTGCATAGCCCCGAAACAATGCTAAGCCGCACATGCTCCATCTCATATGCGCTACGCTTGGCATATGTCTCTGGATCGAAAATGTCTTTCACGTTTTCTGGTAACGGGGTGTTGCGGTTGGTATAGTTTAAGTACTTCAGGAAAAAGTCGAACAACTGCATTGCTACCATAATAATAATTACTGCTACTTTTATGCCCATACAGCACTCCCTTTCATTCTAATGATGTTATTAGTTTTGTAATTTCTTTGCGCATGGGATGGTCTGCGCTTACTAGTAGTTCAAATAGTATTGACTCTAGTGTTGTGATGACTGCGCCGGCTTGGCGCATTCTTTGCTCTGCATATGTTTGGTCATTTTCATTTCTAGAGCCTATACAGTCTGCGGCAACATATACATTGTAGCCTGCCGCTAAAAGTTCCAGGACGGTCGTTTGTACACATATGTGGGCTTCTATCCCTGTTACTATAACATTTTTATTGTTATGGCTCTTGAGTTTGTCCACAAACTCTACAGTTTGACATGCGCTAAATGTGATTTTCTCCACAGGTTCGTAATCCCCAAGCGCTGTGTGTAGGGCAGGGACGGTTGGCCCAAGACCCTTGGTATACTGCTGAAGCACTATTATTGGGACATTCAAGAGCTGACATGCAGATATACAGGCTGCAGTCTTTTGCGTTAGCGACTCGTGGTTGTGGATAGACGGCAACAACCGAGTTTGGATGTCTACAACGAGCATGGTGGTGTTTCCGGTAGAAAGCATACAAATCACTCCCGTTTTAATAAGTGTTTACAAGCATCATAATAATACTACATCCTCATTATACTCCAAGTAACTATATCTAAGGAAGATATACAAATGATTTATCCTACAGGGATGGATCGCTTTTGGCCCAATCATCAAAACTGCAAGCTGTATCTACACATGCGCAGTCCACAAGCCCAGAGTGGGCCGAAGCAGTTGCAAAAGCGAGCGTCTGCTAAGCGCCCGTAGCGCATTGGCGCGGGTGCTCTTCCCGCGCCACCAGCGGAGGAAACGCGCGTGCCTAGCTCGCGTTGCAACTGCTTCGGCCCACTCAGCTAGATTGCACCCCAAAACACACCACCCTTGACGCCAAAAGTGTACCACGCATATAATACACTTGTAAGCACAAGGGGGTGTACCCACTGACAACAGACTTTATAAAGCCAAGCCCAGGAGGCGAGCCTGTCTACCAACAAATTGTTAAGCAGTTCAAACTTCTGATACTACAAGGACAGTTTAAAAATGGCGATGAAGTCCCGTCGCGCAGGATGCTTGCCGCTAAGCTTAGTGTCAACCCCAATACCGTACAAAAAGCCTTTGCAGAACTAGAAAAAGACGGGCTAATTAATACCCCACCCAATGCAAAAAGCGTGGTACATATAAGCGATGCGGCACTAGCCCGTTTGCGTGTAGAGTTGTTGGAGAGGCAAGTATCCGCACTAGTAGCTGCGGCAATAAGTGCCGGGCTCAACAGGGAGCAGTTTATTTCTATGATATGTAATGGCTGGGACGATTATAAAAGAGGTGAAGTGTGAAACGATTCTATACTCTGCTTAAACTAGAATATGATGGGCTATTCTTTCCCCTGTGCATTATTGTTGCGGCAATGGCAGTGTTGCAGCTGGGGTTGTATGTGCGTATGTTGCAAGGCACAGAAGGCCACGTACCCCTTGCCCACCTCATAGATGCAGGCGGGATCCCCATTGCTTTTGCTATAGCATTTGTGTGCCTGCTTGTATTGGTAGCCGCGCGGCTTGCCATGAACTACACACCGTCAAAAAGCATGTATGCCCTGCTCACCTTGCCAATAAAGCGCTGGCATGTGTATATGGCAAAGCTGGCTTCGTCCTTACTGGCGGGGTTCATGTTGCTGGTAGTGCAGGTTGTGTTGCTTATGGCCTTTCATGCCCTTGCAGGGATGCGCGATGCAAGCGTGCATGGCGGGTATGAGATAGCACGCCGCCATGGGGATTTATATTTGTCTATGCTGTATTCCAACTTCCTGCGTATGCTTTTTCCGCCGGGCTGGTTTGCGCGGGTGTTTTTTATTTTTGGGTATGGCGGCTCTATTAGCGTCATGCTTTTTTGTGCGGCTAAGTTTAAAACAGGCAATACACACGCAGCGATAGCAACAGCAGTTGGGTGGCTGATACTACTGATGCATTCCTTTGTATTAACAGACTATTCGCAGTTTTTTGGCATTGTCAGGTTTGTTCTCATAATTGGCTACCCTATTTCGGCTTGTATAGAAGGTATCAAGTTATTCGAGAAAGGGGAGGTGACAGGATGAGGAAAATAATCGCAAGCATAGCCATTGGTGTTGCAGCACTTATCATGCTTGCAGCCTCAGTCACGGCATCTAGGCAGGAGATACCGGTAGGGCTGAAGGATATATATGGCGACACTTCGGGGATACACAGTTTGGCAATAGAAGGGATAGTCCTTAGCTGGAATGGGCGCTATGCATACACATTCGGCATTGGGCCAGGGGCTGCATATACAAGCATGAGGACATTTACAAACAACAGGGGATTCGCCAGTTTTTACTGGTCACAAACGTCTCGGCGTTCGCAGTTTGACTCGCCATGGCACACATCTATGTTCCACCTAGGGTATGCCCCCATAGCCCCATATGAAATTATATCAGTGGAAAGCCAACGCATGTTTTATCACGGCCCCGGCGGGTTGGTTCCTGGCACTGAATATCGTATTTATGGCAATGTATTCGAGGTAAAGCCGTTGGCTAGGTCCTTCCCGCTGTATGTACCCAACTACACCCCCGGTGAGCGAAGACTTTTTATAAAATATGAAGAAGAAAATTATATCTTCTCACATCATCCTGAAGCAGGGCCGGCAGAATTTACGCCAAGCATCGTAGCACAAAGGCCCATGGGGCTGTGGCTGCCAGAGCAATTGTCTATTGGTGATACTCATTTGTTTGTGCCTGTAGGTGCTGGTATGTTTGGCGACACGGCCGTGTATGCCGTTCATATTTCCCAGGGCATCGTGCCCATGGTGTATGATTATGCTTTAGCGCTAAACATGGTGCAAGCAGAGGTATTGTTCCCCATAAGTCTTGCACAAGGCAAAGATGCGATACCTGGGCTAATGCGGCTAGAAAACAATGATGTACTGCTGGTTGTGAAACGGACATTAGGTACAAGCGGGTTAGAGCTGACGCGTATCTGCGTGCATACTGGGGATAATTATACAGTGTTTATAGAAATCCAAGCTGTTTTTCATGAGCACTACCTGCAATGTGACTCTCTTATATTTTTTGGCACTATGGCAGATGGCACCAACATCGTAGCCGCGGTTGATTTAAGCAACGAAGGCTTGGCTGTGGCAGGCGTATTTCCTGTAGCGCTTGGTGGCGTGGCAGGTGATGCGTTACAGGACACCCCCATAGTCATCAATCACGATATGCTGCTAAGTCATGATGTGGTATACATTGCCTACTCCGTAATAAACGGGGACTTCCCTGTTATTGGGGAAAGCATTTTTATTTCGGCCCATGACTTCACAGGGCGGCTAATTGGACGCAGTCAGGTCTTAAACGGTATAGAAGACGATAAATTTTGGACATGGGATTTCAACAATTGGGGTATCACTGGCAGGAGCCCAATACACCAGCGAAGGGTACAAGCGCTATCTATAGCAATCGCACCTTTATACGGTCCGTCTGCCGAAAATCGCGAATACCTCAACGCGTTTTCGGCAACGAAGGAGGCATGAATTAAAATATGCTAAAAATCCAAGGAGCAACAAAATATTATGGGGAAACCACAGCGCTAAGGAATGCAAACCTTAGCCTAAGCCGGGGCGAGGTAGTTGGGCTTTTTGGGGCCAATGGGGCTGGCAAAACAACATTGCTAAAAAGCGCAATGGGTCTATTAAAGCTGGATAGCGGGTGGATAACCATAGACAGCTCAGACATAAGTCGCGAGGCATTCCAAAAGCTAAGCTTTATCACCGAAGAAGGCAGCTACTTTGCTGACCTTACGCCACACGCCCATGGCGAGTTTTATGCCAATATGCTGCCGCGCTTCAAGCCAGACCGCTACAACAAGCTGCTAGACTTTTTCGAGCTAGAGCCCAACAAGAAAGCGCGTACCTTCTCGCGTGGGCAACGCGCCAAGCTAGAAATAGCCATAGGCATGAGCCGCGGGGCAGACTTTATTCTTATGGATGAGCCATTCCTGGGTAAAGACATTTTCACTCGCAGCGACTTTCTAAAGCTGATGATTGCCATGTTAGAGCCCCACGAAGGGACGCTAATAGCAACTCACCAAATAGAAGAAATAGAAATGTTTATCACACGCGCCGCCATAATAAAAGATGGGCAAATCATAGCCAGCCAGCAGATGGATGACCTAATAGCCCAAGAGGAGAACTTGCCTGAGTTTATACAAAAATGTTACGGGTACGACCACGGGCGGGTAATGGGTTTTTTACAGTAAGCAAAAGGCCCCAGCAAGCGTTGGCTTACCGGGGCCTTTATTTTAATCTATGGGCGGTGGGGGACTCAAACCCTCGACTTCCACCACGTCAAGGTGGCACTCTATCAACTGAGTTAACCGCCCAGTAAAACCATTTTGCCAACACTCACCATCAAGTGCAAACAATGATGATATTTTAGCATTGTGGTCTTATTCTGTAAAGGTTAACCTCTAGCTACCGTTGGGTAAAACAGGTCATCATCATCCGAGTCGTCATAGCCAGGCGCACTGCCTACCTCAATACCGCGGTAGATGGGCATACCCGTACCGGCCGGTATCAACTGGCCAATGATAACATTTTCTTTAAGGCCAATAAGCCTATCTTCTTTACCCCTGATAGAAGCCTCCGTAAGCACGCGGGTAGTCTCTTGGAAAGATGCCGCGCTTAGGAACGAATCCGTTGCGAGTGAAGCTTTGGTTATACCCAGCAGTACCCGCGAACCAGTTGCTGGCTCAAGGCCCTGGGCTTCGATATCCCTGTTAATTTGCTCAAACTCCAGCCAGTCAATCATGCTGCCAGGAAGAAGCTCTGTGTCGCCATTTTCTTCAACCCTGATGCGCTTAAGCATCTGGCGTACAATTACCTCAATATGCTTATCATTGATATCTACACCTTGGAGGTTGTATACGCGCTGTACTTCTCTTATCATATAGTCTTGTACGCCGCGCAGGCCTTTGATTTTTAGCAGGTCGTGTGGGTAGATGCTACCTTCGGTAAGCTCGTCGCCCGGTTGTACTATATCACCGTCATGCACCTTAATGCGTGAGCCGAAGGGAATCATATAGGCCCGTCCCTCGCCTGTTTCTGGCGTGGTGATTATTACTTCGCGTTTTTTCTTATTATCGCCAATGGTTACCATACCGCCAAACTCTGCAATTATAGCCAGGCCTTTGGGTTTGCGGGCTTCAAAAATTTCTTCTACACGTGGTAAGCCTTTGGTTATATCGTCGCTTACAGCAACACCGCCTATTTGGAAGGTACGCATTGTTAGCTGTGTACCAGGCTCGCCTATAGACTGTGCCGCAATTATACCAACAGACTCCCCAATTCTAACAATCCGGCCAGAGGCCATATTGGCCCCGTAACACTTCGAACATAGCCCAATGCGGCTACGGCATGTTAGCACCGTACGTATATGCACTTCTTTTATATCTGCGGCTTCTATTGCATCGGCTTGGTCAGGGGTTATTAAGGTGTCTGCTTGGGCGATTATAGCGCCGGTTTCTGGGTGGGTTATGTCTTCTAGTGCCCAGCGGCCGCGTACGCGGTTAGCCAAGGCCTCTATGATTTCTTCGCCGTCGGCAAACTCAGATACCCACATGCCTGGTTTTTCAGGGTCGTCTTTTGCACAGTCTTCTTCGCGTATAATTATATCTTGGCTTACGTCAACCATACGGCGGGTAAGATATCCAGAGTCAGCCGTCCTAAGTGCCGTATCAGAAAGGCCTTTACGTGCACTGTGGCCAGATATGAAATATTCCAAAACCGTTAACCCTTCCCGGTAATTGGAACGTACCGGGATTTCCAGCGTCTTACCAGATGGGCTTGCCAGTAGGCCGCGCATACCAGCCATTTGTTTCATTTGTGTCTCCGAGCCACGCGCACCAGACTCCAGCATCATAAATACGCTATTGTCCTTTTTTAAGCCTTTCATCAGGTCTTCGGTTACTTTTTGCGCGGCTTCGTGCCAAATTTGCAGTACGCGGTCGCGGCGTTCTTCGTCCGTCATCAAGCCGCGGCTATACATGCGTTTTAAATCTTCTACAGCGGTATCTGCGTCTTTTAGTATTGTTTCCTTGGTCACGGGTACTTCCATATCCGTAACAGACACCGATAGTGCGCTTTGGGTTGCATATTTGAAGCCCAAGTCCTTAATCAAGTCCAGAGTTTCGGATGTTTGGACAGAGCCGTATTTATTGATACAGCGGTTCACGATTTTACTAAGCATTTTATTGTTTACTACACAATCGATTTCAAAAGAAAACCTGTCCTCTGTCCTGTCTACAAAGCCCAAGTCATCCGGGATGGCTTGGTTGAAAATAATACGGCCTGGGGTAGACTCTACTATCTTGCTTTGGCCAGTTTCCTTGTCAACGCGCCGTACCTTTATGCGTGCGTGTAAGCTCACTTCGCCGTTTTCGTATGCTACCAGGGCTTCCTGCTCGTTACCGAAAGCTTTGCCTTCGCCTGCTGCGCCTTCGCGCTCCAGGGTCAAGTAGTAGATACCCAGCACCATATCTTTTGCAGGTACAGTAATGGGTGCACCGTCGGAAGGTTTTAGCAAGTTATTGGGCGCAAGTAGTAAGAAGCGGCATTCTGCCTGGGCCTCTACAGATAGGGGTACGTGCACAGCCATCTGGTCACCGTCAAAGTCGGCGTTGTAGGCGGCGCATACAAGGGGGTGAAGCATTAATGCGCGGCCTTCTACAAGCACTGGTTCAAAAGCTTGAATACCCAGGCGGTGAAGTGTGGGTGCGCGGTTTAGCATTATGGGGTGTTCCTTAATAACGTCTTCTAAAGCATCCCATACTTTGGGCTCTAGTTTTTCTACCATGCGCTTGGCAGACTTGATATTGTGGGAGTCGCCGCTTTCGACCAGCTTCTTCATTACGAAGGGTTTAAACAGCTCAATAGCCATCTCCCGAGGTAGACCGCACTGGTAAATCTTAAGCTTTGGCCCAACCACAATTACAGAACGGCCAGAATAGTCAACGCGCTTGCCAAGCAAGTTTTGACGGAAGCGACCTTGTTTACCCGTAAGTAAGTCCGACAAGGATTTGAGTGGGCGGTTACCAGGGCCCGTAACGGGGCGGCCACGACGGCCGTTGTTGATTAATGCGTCTACGGCCTCCTGAAGCATACGTTTTTCGTTGCGTACAATAATATCCGGTGCACCCAAGTCCAACAGGCGCTTGAGGCGGTTGTTGCGGTTTATTACGCGGCGGTAAAGGTCATTTAAGTCGGATGTGGCAAAGCGCCCGCCGTCTAGCTGTACCATTGGGCGCAAGTCAGGTGGGATTACGGGAATTGTGTCTAGAATCATCCACTCCGGCCGGTTGCCAGATATGCGGAAGGACTCTATGACCTCCAATTTCTTGATATAACGCAAGCGTTTTTGGCCGCTTGCATCTTTAAGCAGGGCTTTTAGTTCCTCGGACTCTTTTTCCAGGTCAATGGAAAGTAAAAGCTCTTTAACGGCTTCTGCACCCATACCCACTCTAAAAGAGGGCACGCGCAAGCCTTGGGCGTTGGTGCGATAGCTGCCGTATTTGTCCAAAGCATCGCGGTATTCTTTGTCTGTAAGCAGGGTTTTTACGGGCATACCGGTGTCGCCTGAGTCCAGCACTACATAAGAAGCAAAGTATAAGACTTTCTCCAATGCACGTGGTGACATGCCAAGTATGAGCCCCATACGCGAAGGGATGCCCCTAAAATACCATATATGGGATACGGGGGCGGCAAGCTCTACATGACCCATACGGTCGCGGCGCACTTTGCTTTTTGTGACTTCTACACCACAGCGATCACAAACTACACCTTTATACCTGATGCGCTTATATTTGCCACAGTGGCACTCCCAATCTTTGTTAGGGCCGAATATACGCTCACAGAAAAGTCCGTCACGCTCCGGTTTAAGGGTGCGATAATTTATTGTCTCAGGCTTTTTGACTTCGCCGCGAGACCATTCGCGGATTTTTTCTGGTGAGGCTAAGCCTATTTTTATGGAAGAAAAGGCCAGGTTTTGGCCCGGTTTTTGCATTGGTTGCATATGCTTCCTCCTACTCGTCTTCGTCTGGGAAAATGCCGTAGTCTTTATCTGTTAGTTCTAGGTTTTCGTCAGGCTCTACTACCAAATCGTCTAGAGATAAATCTTCGTCGTCGATTAACTCTTCCTCTTTGATAAGCTCTTCGTCTGTTGGGTCTAAGTCGTCGTCTGTTGCATCATCTGTAGGGATTACGTCATCGTCGTCGTCTATATCATCTGATAGTAAGGCTTGATCTATGTCCGAATCTACCATAGCTGCTAGGCTCTTAAGGACATCTATTTCCAGGGCATCGTGAGGTTCGTCTTCAGGGGATGGGTTTGTGTTTGCAGCTTCGTTTGCCCTTTCAGATTCCCTCCGCACATAGCCGTGGTCGCCTTCGGTGCCTTCGATGTTTACGTTAAGGTCTTCGCCTTCTTCTACAGACTCTTTGATTTCTACTTCTTCGTCATCCTCGCTAAGCACCTTCATATCCAGGCACAGGGCTTGCAGCTCTTTGAGTAGTACCTTGAAAGACTCTGGCACGCCTGGTTCTGGGATATTTTCGCCTTTGACTATGGCTTCGTAGGTTTTTACGCGGCCTACTATATCATCGGATTTTACAGTCAAAATTTCTTGAAGGGTGTAGCTCGCACCGTAAGCTTCTAGTGCCCACACTTCCATTTCACCAAAGCGCTGGCCGCCAAACTGGGCTTTACCGCCTAGGGGCTGCTGTGTGACCAATGAATATGGCCCGGTGGAGCGGGCGTGGATTTTATCGTCTACCAAGTGGTGAAGTTTCAGGTAATGCATGAAGCCCACTGTAATTGGGTTGTCAAAAAATTCGCCGCTACGCCCATCCCTTACGTGGATCTTGCCATCGCGAGTTATTGGCATACCGTGCCATTCTTCACGTCCGTCTAGGTTATTTTCCAAGGACGTAAACAAATCTTGGTCAAGAATAGGCTGCCATTTGTCTGAAAAGTCATCCCATTCCATATTTGCAAAATCGTTGGCCAAGTCCAAGGTATCCATGATGTCAATTTCGTTGGCGCCGTCAAATACCGGGGTTGCCGCCTTCCAACCAAGGACTTTCGCGGCAAGGCCAAGGTGAACTTCCAGTACCTGGCCAATATTCATACGGCTTGGAACGCCAAGGGGGTTGAGTACGATGTCCAGTGGGCGACCGTTGGGTAAGAACGGCATGTCCTCTACTGGGAGAACTTTAGCCACAACACCCTTGTTGCCATGGCGACCGGCCATCTTGTCGCCTACGGAGATTTTGCGTTTTTGGGCGATATATACGCGTACCAACTGGTTAACCCCTGGAGGCAATTCGTCTTTCTTTGCGCCGGGGCTAAGGTCGCGGCTGTCACGTGCGAAGACTTTTACGTCTACAACTATACCGCTTTCACCATGGGGTACGCGCAAGCTGGTATCACGCACTTCGCGGGCTTTTTCGCCGAAGATAGCACGCAGTAGCCTTTCCTCTGCGGTAAGCTCTGTCTCGCCTTTTGGGGTTACTTTGCCCACCAATATATCATTGGGGCCTACTTCCGCGCCTATGCGGATTATGCCCATTTCGTCTAAGTCACGCATGGCATCTTCGCCTACGTTGGGGATATCGCGGGTTATTTCTTCTGGACCCAGCTTGGTGTCGCGAGCCTCGGCTTCGTATTCCTCTATATGGATGGATGTGTATACATCATCTTGTACTAGTGATTCACTTAGCAAGATAGCATCTTCGTAGTTATAGCCGTCCCAGGCCATAAAGCCTATTAGTGGGTCTTTGCCAAGTGCCAGCTCACCATTGTCTGTAGATGGGCCATCTGCTATTACTTGGCCGACTTCTACCTCTTGCCCTTTTACAACGATGGGGCGGTGGTTTATGCAAGTACCTTGGTTGGAGCGCATAAACTTGGTAAGGCGGAAGTTCCTTTTTGCGCCTGTGGCAGAGTCTCTTATTGCTACATTGTTGGCGGTTACTTCTTCTACTTTTCCGCTTACATTGGTTAGTAGCATAACGCCGGAATCTAGTGCGGCTTTATACTCCATGCCTGTGCCTACTACCGGGGATGATGTTGTTATAAGCGGCACAGCTTGGCGTTGCATGTTACTACCCATTAGTGCACGGGATACGTCATCGTTTTCCAAAAACGGGATTAGCGCCGTTGCAACGGATACAATCTGCTTTGGCGAAACGTCCATCATATCCATACGCTCGCGGTCAAACTCCTGGATTTCGTCGCGGAAACGACCTTGTACGCGGCGGTTTACAAAGCGGCCGTCTTCTGTTAACGGCTCGTTTGCTTGGGCGATAAGGTAATTTTCTTCTTCGTCTGCTGTTACGTATCTAAACTCATTTGTAACAACAGGTTCAGGCCCCGATGTGTCTACAATCCTGTAGGGGGCCTCTATAAAGCCGTATTCGTTTATACGTGCGTAAGTTGTAAGCTGGTTTATTAGGCCTATATTCGGGCCTTCAGGTGTTTCTATAGGACACATACGCCCATAGTGGGAGGAGTGAACGTCGCGCACCTCGAAGCCTGCACGCTCACGGCTAAGCCCACCGGGGCCTAGTGCCGAAAGGCGGCGCTTATGGCTTAACTCATCCAGTGGGTTAACCTGACCCATGAATTGGGAGAGTTGAGACGAACCAAAAAATTCCTTGATTGCGGCAGTTACAGGGCGTATATTTATCAGGGCTTGTGGGGTAACTATATCCATGTCCTGAATGGTCATACGCTCTTTTACCACACGCTCCATACGGGTTAGGCCAATGCGGAACTGGTTTTGCAAAAGCTCGCCAACAGCACGGATGCGACGGTTTCCTAGGTGGTCTATATCATCTTTGTGGCCTATTGCATTGTCTAGGTTAAGCCCGTAATTGATTGCGGCCATCATATCCTCGAACTGTACGGTCTTGGGGATTAGCCTGTGCATGTTTAAGCGGATCTGGCGCGCAAGCTCTTCCTTGTCTGGGGCCTGTAGTATGGATTCTAGGGCAGGGTAATATACACGCTCGCGGATATTAAAATCTGCTGCGGTTAGGCCATATGGCTCTAGATATTGGTCTATATTTACGGCCATGTTGCTTAGGACGCGGATAGTGCGGTCTTCGTCATATACAATATCTACATGTGGGCAACCAGCGTCTTGGATCATGTCTGCTATTTCTGCAGTAAGTTCTGTCCCTGCTTCCGCGATTATTTCACCGGTGCTGGGTGCTACTGCATGGGCGGCCAAAACCCGGCCTGTTATGCGGGATTTTAGCGCCAATTTTTTGTTGAACTTGTAGCGTCCTACTTTGGCCAAATCATAACGTTTGGGGTCATAGAACATATTTTTAAGCAACGTTTCTGCACCCTCTACTGTTGGCGGCTCGCCTGGGCGCAAACGCTTATAGGCCTCTTGTAGGCCTTCTTCGTAAGATTTTGCTATATCTTTTTCTATTGTGGCAATAATTTTTGGGTCTTCGCCAAACTTGGCTATTATCTCCTCGTCTGTGCCAACACCAAGGGAGCGGATTAGCACCGTTACAGGGATTTTGCGGGTACGGTCTATGCGTACATAGAAAACATCGTTAGAGTCAGATTCAAACTCCAGCCATGCCCCACGGTTGGGGATAATGCTGGCAGAAACCAGTTGTTTGCCTACTTTATCGTAGTCGATATCGTAGTAGATGCCGGGGGAGCGCATTAGCTGGCTTACTATGACCCTTTCGGCTCCGTTTATTACAAAGGTGCCGTTTTCGGTCATAAGCGGGAAGTCGCCCATGAAAATGTCTTGTTCTTTTATTTCGTCGACTTCCTTGTTATGAAGGCGGCACTTTACGCGCAAGCTTACTGCGTAAGTCGCGTCACGTTCTTTACATTCTTCTATTGTATGCTTGGGCTTGTCGTCCAGGGAGAGATCTATCAGGTCTAGCACTAGATTATTATTGTAGTCTGTTATAGGGGAAATGTCTTGAAACACTTCCTTTATCCCTTCCTTGAGGAACCACTGGTAGCTGGACCGTTGGACTTCTATCAAATTGGGAATATCCAAAACCTCGCCAATACGCGAGTAACTTGCCCTGCTTGGGCCACGGTCTTTGGAAGGGCGGATCCTGTACTTCTCCACATGCAACAACCCCTTATCTAGTAAATTTATTTCGGCGAATGTTTGCGCAGTTTAGGATGGAAAATATTTTTCTTGCTTAGATAAAAAAAATATGATATCGTTGACAAAATTAAGTGACATAGCGGTAATGTAAAAATGGCGAATGGGCTTCCAAGCGTATCAGAGTCTGTTTTTAATGTCAATAGCTTTTATGGATTGTTTTTTTGTTTTTATGATTGCCTTTTGGGCCGTGGGGCTTGGAAGGCTTTTTTTGTACATATTTGTATTCACATGAGAAGTCTACTATATACCACAAAGGACGTTGTATAATGAAGAAGCACAAAATCACATATGTTTCGCCAGGTAGTATCGCAAATGAAATGGATATAACACAGGGAGATTGTCTCCTTTCTATAAACGGGCAAGAAGTCAAAGACATGCTGGACTACCGCTGGCTAATGTCTGACGAGCATCTGCTGGTTGAAATAGAAAAGCCCGACGGTGAAATTTGGGAGCTCGAAATTGAAGCAGACAGCGAAGATGACTTTGGCCTAACCTTTGCACCGGGTAGTATGGGCGAAGACAGGCGTTGCGTTAATAATTGTATTTTTTGTTTTGTGGACCAGCAGCCAGCTGGGCTTCGCGAGTCTTTATATGTTAAAGATGATGACCCATACCAGTCCTTTGCGGCAGGTAATTATATTACCCTTTCTAACCTAAACAATGATGACATCCAGCAAATAATTAAGCACCGCCTGTCCCCCTTGCGAGTAAGTGTACATGCTGCCGATATGGAGCTAAGACAGCGGATGATGGGTAACCCCAAGGCGGCAGAGTTATTTGATGCGCTTAAACAGTTTAGCCGGGCGGGGTTGGAAATGCATTTTCAGGTAGTGCTATGTAAAGGTATAAACGATGGCCCCGCGCTGGATTACACTATAGAAAGTTTGTTGGCACTAGGTGATTGTGCGAAAAGTTTGGCGGTTGTGCCGGTTGGGCTTACGCGACATAGAAACGGGCTATATCCTCTGGATGCGTTTGCCAAAGACGATGCACTAACAGTAATAACACAGGTAGGAAAATGGCAAGCACGATGTCAGGAGCAAACAGGCAGCAGGTTTGTCTTCCTTGCAGATGAATGGTATGTGCTGGCGGGGAAACCTCTGCCGGGGCTAGACGAGTATGAGGACTTCCCACAGTTGGATAACGGTGTGGGGATGATGACATTGTTTGAAGATGATTTCCACCATGCATTAAAGCAAGCCTACCAGTGTGCACCTATGGATGTCCACGGCTTGCAGCGGCCGGGCAATACAACAGTCAAGTGCGAAATAGGAATCATAACAGGCCGTGCCGCCGGTGAGTTTATGACTAAATTGTCAAGGCGCATAATGGAGTCTTTCCCTGCTATTGCCGTAAATATACATGTGATATCCAATGATTTTTATGGGCCTGGCGTAACAGTTAGCGGGTTAATAACCGGGCAAGACATAATATCTCAACTAACAGGGCGTTGCAGTGGGCTTGATGTATTGTTTATACCGGAAAATGCCTTCCGTGCAGGTACAGAGGATATGATATGCGGCGCTACGCTTAGCAGTGTCTCCAGTGCCCTGGGTGTGATGGCGGAAATTGGTGCGGCAGACGGTGGGGAGTTTTGCTGTCAGATACTATCTTTTTGTGACAACCATCTGAAGCACTAAGCCGCAGTTTGAAGTGGATCGCTTTTGGCCCAATCATCAAAACCGCTGATTTCAAAAGAAAATAGAGTACAAACACGAGAGGTTGACTATGTTACAACTTTGTCTTTCCCAAAACATATCCAAAACCCCATACACGTTTAAAGCCACAGGGATACGGGTTTATTCCATAGAAGAAGCGCTTTACCATGCATACCATTATTGGCGCGAGTCAATTGATGAGCTTTTGCATGACAACCTAACTGGTTGGGTAGCAGACTTGGGTATTATTGCAATAACAACAAAAATGAAAGCCCTGTCTGCCATAACCCCCTTAAGCAAACGCTTGATAGCCTTCCTTAATATAATCGACTATTTTAATGATGCAGAACTGGCAACCCTAAAAACAGACCTAGAGCGCTGGGAGCACCGCGTAGAATGGGAAAAATTAAAAGACCGTGCAGACAATCTAGTATCCCGTGGCGAACCGGCTAGGGCCCTGCCTCTTTACAACCGTGCGCTGGCATACGGGGAAAATCACGCGATATTAAACAACATGGGCATAGCAAGTATGCAACTGGCCAATTACCCACAAGCAGTAAAACTGCTGGCAAAAGCCCATGCCGCACAGCCGGAAAGTATCGCAACAGCCATGCACTATGCCGAAGCCTTAATCCTCAATGGCGACTATGAAGACGCAAAGAAAGCGTTAAAAATGTGTAAAGTGGAAACAGCCGACATACAGTACCTGTATGGCCTAATGGCTTACGAGCAGAAAGACTACCCATCGGCCCTAACCTGCTTCCAAAAAGCCGCAACACTAAACCCGGAAAGCCCCCTGTATACGTACAAAACAGCCGAAACATACCAGCAAATGAACCAGCACGACAAAGCCATAGCCACCCTGGAACAAAGCCCCGGCGCGCCCCATCATGCAAAAATGGCAGAAATATATGCGTCGTATGGGCACGCCAACATGCCGGAAGCCATACGACACATACGGCAGGCCATATCCCAAGGTGGCAGAAGTGACGCAGCGCTATGGATACAACTAGCCGAATACTACCGCAAGGACTACGACTACGAGCGCGCAAGCGAAGCTATAGCCCACGCCCTGCCCAATAAAAGTGTAGCAGCCCTGCTGGAGAACGCCCGTATAAAGAAAGGCCTGGGGCGTATGCGAGAACACCGCACAGGCCTTAGTGAGGCGCTTAAAGGGTTGATTAAGCGGTATCGGGAGGAGCAAAATACG
>WQVY01000036.1 GCA_009785605.1 Defluviitaleaceae bacterium
AAGCCAGCCATGAGGGTCAGGTGAGAACAGTATCAAGAACAGTAAAAATGCATTGCCGGACATACTTGGCGCATAAAAAATAACCGTAAACACAGCCCTAAGCTTAGACGGCAACTCATTTAAAAGCCACGCAATAAGAAACGATAGCGAATACCCGATAGGCCCGATAAATATTGCCATTACAAATGTATTTTGCAACGACAGCATAAAAAGCGTGTCTTCTACAAACAATCGCCTAAAATTATCAAACCCAACAAAAGTAGGCAGACTTAGCACATCATAGTGGGTAAGACTCACCACCATGCTAAATGCCACCGGCAACACCGTAAACACAAAAAACAAGAGCATAAACGGCAATACCAGAAGGTATAAGTTCCTGTTTTTCTTAAAATTGTACCTGCCGCTCAGGCGTATTTTATCGTCCATAGATACCAAACTCCCGGCGTTTTAATGTCAACTCTGCGTTAATTTCGTCCCTTGCAAAAAACAATTCGTGCGCTGGGTTCATGTTGTCTACCACGGTGGCGTTAAACGCATTGCGGATAGAGCGCCCAGCGATATAACCACCCGGTACCTGGGGTACAGCAAAGGACCAGCCAATGGCTTCTTCCAGCACTGGCGTTACATGCCGCCCCCAGCTTAGGCTTTTGAAGGCTTCTAGGTTGGCTGTTTGGTAGCGCCAGTTATGCCCCCATACAGCCTCTGCGTCCAAAGCAAAGCGTAGTTGGGCCTCATATGAGGTAAACCATTTCAAAAACTCCCAAGCCTCGTTGTGGGTGCCGCGCCGCTCTACTGTGTTGCCTACTATAAAATTGCTGCTTACGCTCATAAGGCCGTCGCGCCTAAACTCGCCACATTCGCGGTACATGCCTGGTATCGGGACTATGGCCCAGTTGCCGCGTATTTCCGGGGCTGTGGCGTTGAGCATGTTAAACACGCCCAAGTCCGCTATTGCTATAGGCATGCTGCCCATTCTAAAGCGGGTTAAAACATCCGCGCGGAAAATAAAATTATGCTTTGTATATAAATCTGTCCAAAACTGGAAGGCTTCTAATCCTATTTCGTCTGCGATTCTTGTATACGAGCCGTCTTGGCTGTAAATGCCGCCGCCACGCTGGTGGAGTAGGGCTGCATATACTGTATTTACGCCAAGTGTAGTTGCGCCAACGCCACCCTCTGAGCCCAATGTAGGCTGTGGCAGTGTGGTCAAAAATGCTTCCATAAACCGCGTTTGTAGTATTGGCATGATGCCAAGGAACTCATCCATCGTGTTGGGTGCGGTAATCCCCAGTTCTTCAAAAATATCTGTACGGTAGAACATTACGTCAAAGGTCATCTGGTCTGGTAATGCGTATACCCCATCCAAAAAGCGGAAGGTATCTATTGCAGCCGGGGCAAACCTGCTTGCTACGTCTTCAAAATCTGCAAACTGGGTCAAGTCTATTGCGCCGCCCCTGTGCGCAAAGTTAATAGGCATTGCCGCACTGCCTTGTACAACAACATCTGGCCCGCGTCCGGTCAAAGAAGCTGGGAACACTATTGAAGCGTCTACCAACCGCAGGTCAATGTTAATGTGGGGGTGCTGGCTTACAAACTGCTCGTTGATAGCACGCCCTAAGTTGTTGAACATGTCAAAGCCGGAAGAAATCCAGACTTCTACGGTTACTTGCTCGGCCGTGTCTTCGGAATCTATGACAACATTAAAATCGTTGGTGAACGAGCCTATAAACGACATAAAACTATGCCGCATACGTTGGAAAAAGTTTGCCCTTGCACGGAACAAATCCGCGTTTTCGCCACCCACGCCAATAACATCTATGAGTAGGGGCTGCGTATGAGACAGGACAATAAATGTAGAAAGTGCCGCAATGCTTACCTGAAAGTCATTGAGCCAGTGGGCGACCATATATGGCCGGTCCGCCAGCCGGTTGGCGTTGAAAATCAAGCGCTCTACAATGGCGGTCCCCTCGCCAACGCCGCCTATTGCGTCTATATCATCTATAATGCGTGAAAGTATCGCGGTTTGTGCGCGTAAGCGCTCACGCAAATCTGGGATATGGCCCAAAATCAAATAATCCCTGTGGATGCTGGGGGTTGCGCTGGTTATCATAATTATGTCTTGGTATATGCGGGTCATATCTACCAGCACTTGGGTTGCCTCGTCTACTATAGTCTCGAATACGCCCAGTGTAGCCTCCAGGCCTATGGTGTTGTGCCCTGCTTGGAAGTAGAACCAAAAGTCCTCGCCTGTTTCTGGGCAGCCCAAGTATCTGGAGCTGAAGCTGTTGCCATGGTCGAAGCGAATATATGCCGCCTCGCCAAAAGGTATAACGCCGTTGATTGTAAGTGCGCGTGAAGAAAAGCCGCGTTTGTCCCTTTGGGCATACCGCAGGGCAACCCTGTACATACCGCTTTCTGGTACATATACATCCCATTCTATTAGCTGCCCAGGCACGCGCCACGCCCAGCCGCCTATTGCGTTGAGGGTAATATAAGTATGATGATACGGCGCTACCAAGGGGCAAGTCCTATCATTTATGGGGAATAAAGAGCGGCTTGTCTTGAATGCCGCCTCCTGGGCCTGGATTATTATCATCTCACTTGATGAGCGGGGTATAGTGCTATGGAGCTGTGCATACTCTGCATATGTTATCCTGTGTGTTGCGGGGGTTATTGTGGGCGTGTCTAGGATTGTCATCTCGCCCTCTAGCGTTACAAAATCTATTGTATTGATCCCGGCCTCTAGCCAAAAATTAAGGTAAATAGCCGGGCGTGCCGCCAATGTAAAGTCTACAGCACGCGCTACCTCCACCTGTGAAGGGAAAAGCTGATTACCCTGGATGTACCGCCAATCTTGATTTTGGTCAACAAAAAAGCGCCTAAACTCCACAACCTCTGCATTGGGGTTGCCGTTTACGCGTATCTCCCTAAGTATTTCGCCGCCGCCAAGCACGGCCTCGTAGCTTACTGTGATATGGTGATAACCTGCCGACTGTGCGGTTACTGTAAAGCTGACAGTTTCGTACCCGTTTGACTCGGCTTGCACAATTGCTGGCTGGCTAAAACATATATATATTAAGGCGATGCCAAAGCACCATTTCAAATTTCTGCGCATTGCCCCGCCTCCTTAATTTTTCTATGTACGGCCCCCCATGTAGCATGGGGGGCCAGGTCTTGCGATATTTTAGTTGCTGTTATTCGTTTTCTTCGTCTTCATCTTCTTGCTCTTGCAGCTATACGTTAAACTCATCTGCCAATGCCAGCATCTCTGCAGGTACATCGGCTCTGCTTATGAGTTCGCGGTCTAGCATGGTGAAGATATCTTCACCCAAGATAGCTTCTAGGCCTGGGCGCACGTCGTTGCCTGTGCCTATTGCTTCCAATACTGCAGACCAGAAACCAGCCGGCAAACCATAAACTACAGAAATTTCAAAGATTGCTTGGTCTGCATACCATTGCCACAGTTCTTGGTCTGATTCTTCAAACAAATGTTGCACGTTGGGTGCTGCAATAGGATTTTCTTCCCCTGCTGCGTGTGCAATCATTGCGCGCCTTGCTACATCGTGAAGCTGATATGAGAACACGATATACGCTGCAAGACGGTGATTTACAGGTGAGCCCTGTACGATTGTAAACATGTTGGCGGCGTTGAAGAAGCTGGCGTAGCCATTGTCTGCCAGGTCACGCCAGTCGCCAGAGGCTGGCCATTGTACGTTGCTACCCCATGGGTAAGGTACAAAACCATGCTCTATATAACCGCTGGATTCGTAGAACTGGAACCTTTGGCTAACTACCATTGCAGAGTTTTCTTCGTGGAATCTTGGACGCCATGGTGGGAAAAAGTCTGCTGCCCATGACCATACCTCGTCTTCGGCGTTAAAGCCTGGAGGTGCCATGATTCCGCTTTCTGCTAAGCGCTGCATAAACCTTACAACTTCAAGGAATGGGTCTTCCAAATACACAGGCAGGCTTGTTGCTGGGTTTTTGATGAATGTGCCGTTTGCAAACGCGAAGCCCATACCTAGCTGGTTGTGAGGTGCAGCCAGTGGTACAACATCGGCCGGAAGGCGCTCGTTTAATAAAGACATATACTCATAAAAATCTTCGTGGCTCCAACGGCCAGCCATAAACATCTCAGATGGTGTCATGTCCATACCGGCTGCTTGGATCATGGGACGGTTGTAGATTAGGCCCATATTTGCAGCAAACGGGAACTGTGAGTCAAACCCGTAAATTGTGCCTTCAAACTCGCCTGCTACTGCCCACCAGTTGGGAGGGAAGTTGTCGCGGATCCAGCCATCGTCTGGTACAAGTACGCCGGCGCGTGCAAGTTGTGGGAACCACAAGGTGCTGTTGGTACCGCGGAATGCATGTACCACAGGGTCGCCAGCGGCGAAGGATGCGATTACTTGCTCTGGTACTTCGGCCCACTCGAACAGGGCTTCTACGAAGTTAAACTCCATTGTGATGTTGAAAGATTGCTCTACCCAGTCGCGGCGGGCCATCATTTCTGCACGCAGGGCCTCGTCTTCGATGCTTTCCGGGGCTGCGTTGTTTATGCGGACGGTAATGCCGCCAAGGTCTTCAGGGGTGAAATGGTCGTTGAACAGGTGAAACCTTTCTGCCCAGCCATATTCGTACCATTCGTCTGGGAAACCGTCTGGGAATGGGTTCCAACCGTTCCAGCCGCCTATTACCTCTGGTTCGTCGTCAATGTCATCTTCTACGTCTGGTTCTTGTGCTTCTGCTGGTGGTGTTGGGGTTGGATCTGCTTCTGCTGGTGCTTCACTGCGGCATGCGGCTACCAGCGTAAATGCCAATGCCAGCAATACTGCAAGTATTAATGCTCTTTTCATGCTTTCCCTCCTGTTTTGTGAGTTAACTTTTGACGAAACAATCGCCACTTTGCATCAACTGCCATGTGGGATATGTGCAAACATAAGCGAATGTACTTAAGCTTACTGTCACATTATACGGTAAATACGCAGAATGTCAATAAATTTTCATTTTGTCCCTTTACGAAAATTAATGTCATATTGCAGAGTGGATTAATCCGAAATCAGCTTTAAAGCGATATATGCCGCGCCAAGCTCTGCGCTTTCGTTCATTTCTTTGATGGAAGTATTGGGAAAAGCTTTGGCTATTGCAGCTTCAAACATAGGACGGATATTTTTACTGCGCAATATGATACTACCGCTTAGTACAATATTGTGCTCAAACAACTGCGCCCTATGCATAAGCGAGTGCGCAAGCGCTATTAAATCACTTGCGGCCTGTGCCTCTATTGCGGCTGCCACACCATCACCCAGGTTTGCGGCTTCTTCTACCAAGACAGAAAGCTTTGCGATTTTGGACTTGTGAAACTCATTGCTGTAAATGTAGCCTAAGATTTGCACCGGGCTGGCTAGGTCAAAAAATTGTGTAACCATACCGGTGAGGATGGTCTTTGGGCCGCGGCCGTCTGTCTCCATAAGGGCAGCCTTTATAGCGTCCATGCCAATGCGGTAGCCGCTTCCACCGTCGTCTATAATGTGCCCCCAACCCCCAGCGCGGTGGGTTGTACCGGCCTTGTCTATCGCATAACCTACAGAGCCAGTGCCGGATATAATAATAATGCCCGGCTCCTCACCGGTTGCGGTAAGCAATGCCAGCTCTGCGTCGTTGGTGACTTTTATCTTGCCCTGTATACCTAAGTCCCTAAAAATATTTGTAAGAAGGTTTGCATTGTCGCCGGTGGAAGCGCCAGCGCTGCCAATGTATAAGGACTTGCAGCCTTCTAGGGACACAGGCGCAGTAGCGCAAAAATCAGCCAGTAATTGTTGCATGTTGGTATAAACGCCGTGGTAGGTTTCGGCGGTGATGTTGGTTGTGCCGCCCTCGCAGTGTGCTATGATTTCTTTGTTTGTGTTTATGGCAACTAGGCGCGAGCGGCTTCCCCCGCCGTCTATTCCTATAACATATTGCACTTAGCGTCACTCCTGGGTATATATGCTAATGGTTTATCGGTATCATCAAAACCGGAACTGTGGCAGATATGCCTTGTGGGCCTCGAATAAATCTTCAAACACCCCTTGTGCTTTGCTGGAGTCGCCTATTAGCGGGTTGGTCAAAAGTGCTGCAAGGGCCGCGTCGCGGTCGCCTTCTAGCCCGGCTTTAACTGCCAGCTTTTCGTAGGCCTTAACACCCTGTATAAGCCCGATAATATGCTGGTTGATGTTGGGGTTTATAAGTGGGACGGGAGTTGGGCCGTTTTTGCCTACCACGCATTTAAGCTCGGCCACGTCCCCATCTTGTAAGAACGGGAACACGCCACGATGGTTGGTGTTTACGACATGCATGGTGTTTAGGTCGTTTTCTATTGCTTCTATTAATGACACTGCCGCTTCGGAATAATGTGCGCCGCCGCGCTTGTCCAACAGCGCGGGTTTTTCGACTAGCGTCTGGTCTTGATATAGTTTTAGAAGGTCTTCTTCTATTGTCACGCATTGCTCGCCACGGGTGATGCCTTTTTCTTTGGCTTCGGCTACAAGTTTGTCGTGGTTGTAGAAGTAGTTAAGATAATATGAAGGAACTCCGCCAATGGCACGCAAAAAGTCTGTGTTGGGGGACTTGGCATAGTGCAATAAATCCTCGTTGGCCAGCAGGTCTTGTATTATGTCTTTGCCGTTGGCTATTACGCTTGTTATCCAGCTTAGGTGGTTTAGGCCTACATAGTCGTAGTCGAAGTCTGGTGCGTTGTTGGATTTAGCGCGGAGGTTTTTTTCCATACCTATGGGTACATTGCAAAGGCCTATGCTGTTGATACCTGTCTTTTTTGCAAGCATCTCGGCCAATATGCCAGACGGGTTGGCAAAATTAATAAGCCATGCGCCGGTGTTTGCGCATTTTTGCATGATATCGGCTATATTATCCAGCACAGGCAAGGTACGCAGCGCTTTAAAAAAGCCGCCCGCGCCGGTTGTTTCTTGCCCCAGCAGGTCATACTTAAGGGGTATTTTTTCGTCTAGTATCCGCGCGGGCAGCCGCCCTACTCGTAGTTGGGATACTACATAGTCGGCCCCGGTAAGGGCTTCTTCGAGGCATGATGTGGTAATTATTTGTGCGTCGTGCCCCTTTTCTTTTACCATGCGCTGAGCTAGGCCTGATACTATTGTGTTTTTGGGCTCGTCTATATCCATCATATAAAAGCTGGACACATCTAGCCGGCCAGCGCGTATAAGAAAGCCGTTTACCAGCTCCGGCGTGTAAGTGCTGCCCGAGCCTATTACTGCAATTTTCAATTTTTTCATACATGCACCTCTTTGAAAATTTTTTTCTTAATCATCTTATCATAGATATTGGGAAAAAAGTAATTATAGCCGCTGGTTTTCATTCTTTTTTAGCCAATGACGGATACCTTTACCTGCAAAAGGCTCATCATCAAACCTTGGAATGATATGCAAATGAGCATGAGAAACCGTTTGCCCGGCAACTCGCCCAACATTCCATCCTAAGTTATATCCGTCAGGGCTCATTTCATTGTCTAGGTGGTGTTTTATGGTGTCTATCATGCGCTTAGTGTCAACCCATTCTTGCTCGGACAGGTCAAATGGGGTACCCACAAGCGATTTTGGGATAACAACGTATGACCCTACAAGAGTCTGCGTGAATATATTGCCATCATTATCTGTTGACGGGACACCAATAACCGACTCATTTTCAAACTTTGTACTATTATACAAGCTCCATCCCCCTCTTGTTAGTATATTGTCGTTGCAAAAGCACCTATCCTATAACACATCACACTAATTTGCACAATAAGTAACTTTTCAACACATGAAAAAGATGCACCCGTGTGCAAGGGGTGCATCTCTAGCAATTGGTTATTATATCCATGTTGTTATGTCAAGGGCAATGTCATTACCCCGGTTTTTACGAGGACTTTGATATAATTTTGTATCAAAGCCGCAGTAAAAACCCCCGTATTGACGTTGGCTTTCATACAATAACGAACGGTTCTGAAACGCTGATTTTCTGGGCTTCCGCGCTCTGATGAATAATTTTTGACTATTTATTATGGTTGGAAAAGGTAACGGCAGAATATCCTCGCCCGCCAAGGCGCACCCACCCATTTCACATGAACACGGTATTAGCACTTTACTCGGTTAAAACCAAGTTTTTATCACTTCATCCAATACTGCCGTGTCGCGTCTTTTCAAAAATTCATGCAAAATATCGCGAGAATTTTTTTTGGAAATAAGATTGTATGCTTGTTCAATTGGATACCAGCGAACCGTTGTTTTTGATTCTATCTCATATTCCTCTAAATGTAGTTCTCCCTTTTCGCCTACAACATGAGCAAGATAATGATACTTTTCTTGAACAAAGTTCTCTTTCATACTGTTTTGATATGTTTTCCCTAGTTCCGCAATGATTTCACAGCGGCAACCAGTTTCTTCCCATGCTTCACGCCTCACAGCTGATATTAAATCTTCTCCTTCATCAACTCCGCCTCCGGGTAGCATATGTAAATCCCATATACCTATATGTGAGAGTGCAATGTGCTTGTTTTCGTCAAAAAGAACGATTCCCACCGCTACACGAGGCTTTCTAGTGGACAACTCGTCCGACCCATTAATATCTTTGTCAGTTATCGAAAGCAATTGCTTCATCCATATTCAACTCCTAAAACTGCTTTAAAATGTCGTGATGCCCCACATCAACAAGCGCAATTAGCTTACTTCCTTCATAATACCAGATAATCCGCACATCCATATTAGCACTTGATTCAAAGAGCCTATCTGTCCCTTGAATACGCTTTGTCCGCAACGATGGGTGGGTTGGATTTTCAGATAGCAAGGTTAACTTACTTGTAACTTGCTTTTTTTCGATCAGACTAAGTTTTTTATAGTGCTTCTTAAAGTTGTTTGAATAAACAAATTCAAAGTCCATTAGTCATCACCTTCAAGTGAAGCTATCAAATCATCTATATTGTTGAATATAGGCTGATGTCCAGTAGCCACATTTTGCCTAATACTCTCCATATCCTCAAGAATCTTTTCTACATACCCTTTGGGGTATACAACAACCGGCATGATACAAATCATTCCGTTGTTTTCGAATATCTCCAACTTGTCACCAGTCGAAAGCCCAAGGCTGTTTATAAGTTGCTTAGGAATTGTAATTTGGGATTTTGGTCTTAGTTCAGCAATCATAACAACACCTCTTGCAAGTGTGAATTTCTAACTTTTTACACTTATTATATTCACTCTTGTTAAGAATAGCAATTATTAGCGGATATATTTTTACAGAAAATTTACGGAAAATTTATATGTACCAAAGGTTATGTGACCACTAACATACAAAGCCTGTGCATATGCCGTTGAAAAACAGCTAGGCGCAGGCTTTGTTGTCGTATTTCATGAAAATGCACCCAGGGTGCAAAATTTATCTTCAGCAGCTAAATCGAGTTATTGTATCCACCTTAACGTCATTGCGCCCGTAATTACGATGACTTTCATACAATAGCAAATGACTCTAAAACGCTGATTTTCTGGGGTTTATGCGTTATGATGAGTAATATTTGACCATTTATTGCAGTTTGGAAAGGCAATGGAAGATATCCCTAACCACTAAAACGCACCCACCTACATCACATAAACACGGTATTAGCACTTTTGTCGATCACAAATATAGCTTACTTCATAGCTTCAATAAATCATTTCGGAAGAGTGGCAAGCTGTCTTCAACTTCTAAGTCAATCATCTCCATGTAATATCTCAAGTTGCTCCCTGGCAAAACTAAAAACCACGCCTGCGCCTAAACTCTCAGCCACATGAGTGCAACTACGATAGTAGACCCAAAGTGAACCATCAATATTTGAACGAAGCACCATAAATTCGTGGTTTGCATAGCCATACGCCACTACCTCAAATGGGTCATGCCCTCGCAACTCGTTAGGAAAGGTTACCAAACAGCCACCATAAGCACACATTATGGCAGGGTTTGATGAATTGCTTGGCGCAACAATTATGCCCATACCGAAACCAGCAGACATCCACGCCCTGTTGATGATTGTGCTACCATAAAACTCCAGCCATATGCGATGGTATCTAGGCACAATCCGCTCGCTTATAACCCGTCTGTCGTTACCTAATAAATTCACAGAATAAGCCAGCCCGCTGTCTAAGCAAGAGAAAAAAATCCTGCCCTCTATTATTTGGAAAGGGCCGAGCGTCATGCTCTCTACAATGGTAGTTCTATTGCTGCCGTTCATATCCATGCGGCCAATTGTGCCTACGCCCGGCGTCCAGTATACATGAGCGTCTACCATGTCCAAAAAGTAAAAATAGCCATCGTGCCACACAATATGTTCTGCACCAACACCAAGGTCGGTAAAATGTTCATCAGCACAAATGCTTCCAAATCGTGTCATGTCCCTTGACCAAAAGGCTTCGCCGCTACCACCGCCAGGGGATGTAAAATGAAAAAAATATGTATTACCCTCTATATGAACTAAGTGCTGCGGATAGTCAATGTATTCAATTGACCGCCAGGACATATCCAAGTTGGTGGCGACAATCAAGCCCAGGTTATTAACGGTTTCTTTGTCAAATTCCCATTGGTGTGGCGGACGTGGGATATTAAGTGCAAACTCAGTGTCCTGATGCATTTGCACATAAATCCCGCCATCTTCGGTAAAGGTAAATATGTTCATCCCATCTGTATACCTGCTGTTCCGATAGGGCAAAAGTCTTACCAGATAGGGGGGCATCAGCCAACCCCGCTCGATGTAACTGGTTGTCTCGGTTTCTTCCTCAACCACTATCGGGCAAATCGGCTTCGCCTCTATAACTTCCATCTCATGGGTAGTCGGCTTCGACTCTATGGTTTCAATCTCATGGGTAGTTGGCTCAGGACAGTAAGCGTTACGACCACCGCATGCCACCAAAATAGTCGCCAATAATAAAACCCCAACAATACATATTATTTTCATTGCAACCTCCCATAACTAGGCTATGTTTATTCGCTAAAGAATACAATGTTATAACGCCCGTACGAAAATAGTCATCACCCTCAAGCGATGCAATTAAATCATCAATATCATTGAATACAGGCTGACGCCCTGCACTCACATTTAGTTCAGCAATCATAGCTACCACTAGCCTTCTTATCCAGCGCATCCATTAGCTCATTCAATTTATCGGCTATCCTTAGCATCCTTTCATTAATTTCACGTCTAAACTCATCGTGGCCGTCGATATCGCGGGAGGCGGCAAAAACATCCGCAATAAATTTTAACATCTTTTCGCATAAGTTTATCTGCTTTAATACTTCCTTTGCAAGCAGCCGGCGTGCGGTGCCTATTTTTATTTCACCAGATTGTACACGTGCTATCAGCTCTGGGCTGCCGTCTTTTTTTATTTCCATGTAACTTTGCAGTGTCCCTTGGCTAACACCTGCTTCTTTGGCAATGATTTTGTTTACAAGCATAGGCTCGTCTTTGGGTTTTGATACTTTTGTAATAAGCGGTCCTTCACTTTTTGCGCTTTTTTTGTCCCCTCCTGCACGAGACTGCTTCTTTTTAGCTTTTTTGCGTATCATGTCTGCCTTTACAAGCGCAAGCTCTATCCGCATGGCATCGGTCAAATTGCGCTTGCCTAGCTGGTTTTCCAAAATCCACAGCTTGGCCGCCTCACGTGAGGGGAGGTTAATCTTGATAATTTGAAACTCAATCCCATGCTTCACGCATATCTCAAACCGGTTATGCCCGTCTATGATTGTGCCGTCCCACACAACAATCCCATCATGGCACTTGCGATCCGTCAGGATATTTTCTTCAAGCTGTGCACGCTCCTCTGGCAGCAGAGGGGGGATTAAATTTTTAAACTCCGGATCAATACGGGGGATTATAGTCATCGCTCTCATCCTTTCTGGAATATCTAATTCAACAATGATGCAACATTTGTTCGCATCATATATCACAAATATTTGTTCGTCAATAAATTCACATACAACCCTTGACAATTAATACAAACAATGATATCTTTCCACCTGTTAGCACTCGCCTTCGTAGAGTGCTAACAGGTGGAAGGCCCCATTAACCCATAAGGGGGGACGGCATGACTCTAAGCGACAGGCAACTAAGGATCCTAGAAGCCATTATCAACGACTACATCCACACAGCCGAGCCAATAGGCTCCAGGACAATAGCCAAGAAATACGGCATGGGTATCAGCTCCGCCACCATCCGCAATGAGATGAGTGACCTAGAAGACATGGGGTTTATAACCCAGCCTCATACCTCCAGCGGCCGCGTACCATCCGAAAAAGGCTACCGCTTTTACGTAGACAGCATGATGCCGCGCAAGGCCCTAACATCAGACGAGTCTCTGCTGCTACAGCGGATGATACTAAACAACATCTCACAAGTAGAGTATATGATGAAGGAGACCGCAAACGCCCTGGCCAGGCTAACGCGTTACCCAGCAATAGTCTCCGAGCCATATCTAAAAAAAGCCAAGATTAAACACGTACAAATGATACCAGTAGACGAGAAAACAATCTTTATCGTGATGGTAACAGACACAAAGTCCGTAAAAAGCCAGCACCTGACCCTACCTACCGCCCCCGAATACGATGAGCTAACCCGCCTCACAGGCATATTAAATCATCACCTAAGCGGCAAAAGCATCCAAGAAATAGACCGCCCACTCATAGACAAACTGCTAATAGCCTTCGTAAACCAAGCCCATATCCTTATGCCAATATTGGGTGCGATTGTGGCACTAATCCAAGACGAAGATGACATGCGGGTCTTCACAAGCGGCGTAAAAAATATTCTGGCTTTCCCTGAGTTTTCGGATATCCGTAAAGCGGAAGCCATCTTCCAAGCTCTAGAAGAACGCGACGCCCTAATAGCCATTGTAGGCCAGCCCCAGACAGAGGGCATACAAATCATAATTGGCGAAGAAAACAGCCTAGAACTACTAAAAGATTGCAGCGTAATAAAAGCAAACTACACCATAGACAATCAAAGCACGGGCTGCATAGCCCTGATAGGCCCAACCCGTATGGACTACGGCCACGCAGTATCTGTCCTGCACGGGATATTACAAAATATACAACACGTACTACAGGCCTTGAATAGGTAGAAAGGGACACCCAATGAACGAAACCCCAAAATCACCCAAAGACGAGCCGAATAATGAGCCGGAAAAAATCATACAAGAAGTGGACGAAACCACAGAGGTAGAAGTATTAGATGCCCCAGAAACGGACTACGCAGCTCTTTATACCCAAGCCCAGGATCGCTACCAGCGCAACCTGGCCGAGTTTGACAACTTCCGCAAGCGCACGTCAAAAGAAATGGCCGCTCGTTATGAAGACGGTGTACGCGCCGCAGCAGAAAAGCTACTGCCAATTGTGGATAATTTCGAGCGGGCAATGACCGCAAGCGAAAACAAAGACGATAACTTCTACCAAGGCATAGCCATGATAGCTCGCCAGCTAGACGGTATATTGTCAGACTTAGGCGTAGAGCCGATATGCGATGGGGTTGGCTCTGTATTCGACCATAATATTCATCACGCCGTGGCACATATACAAGACGAAGCCCACGGCCAAAACGTAGTAACAGAAGTCCTACAAAGAGGCTATATGCACCGCGACAAGGTGCTAAGGCCTAGCATGGTAAAAGTAGCAAACTAATTAACTTAAAACAGAAAGGGATAAAACAATGTCAAAAATTATAGGTATCGACCTAGGAACATCAAACTCATGCGTAGCTGTAATGGAAGGCGGCCAGCCCGTAGTTATTTCCAATAGCGAAGGACTGCGCACAACACCATCTGTAGTAGCCTTCACAAAAACAGGCGAGCGCCTAATAGGCGAAACAGCAAAGCGCCAAGCCATCACCAACCCAGACAATACAGTTATGAGTATCAAGCGCCAAATGGGCACAAATTTTAAAGTAAAAATCAACGAGAGGGACTACTCCCCACAAGAAATTTCCGCAATGATTTTGCAAAAACTAAAAGCCGACGCAGAAAGCTACCTGGGCGAGCCGGTGACAAAAGCCGTAATTACAGTCCCAGCCTATTTCACAGACAGCCAACGCCAAGCCACCAAAGACGCGGGCAAAATCGCAGGCCTGGAAGTAGAGCGTATTATCAACGAGCCAACAGCCGCTGCACTTTCTTACGGCTTGGACAATGAAAAAGAACAAAAAATTATGGTATACGACTTAGGTGGCGGCACCTTCGACGTAAGTATTATTAGCATTGGTGACGGTGTAATAGAAGTATTGGCCACCAGCGGCAACAACCGCCTAGGCGGCGATGACTTCGATGACCGCGTAATAGATTATATGGTACAAGAATTTAAAAAAGCAGAAAATATGGACCTAAGCCAAGACAAAATGGCAATGCAGCGCCTGAAAGAAGCCGCCGAAAAAGCCAAAAAAGAGCTATCTTCGGTAATAACCACCAACATCAACTTGCCATTTATAACCATGAACCAAGATGGTCCAAAGCACATGGACATCAACCTCACACGTGCCAAGTTTGACGAGCTAACCCACGACTTAGTAGAGAAAACCATGGGCCCCGCCCGCACAGCCATGAAAGACGCGGAGCTATCCCCGTCAGAGCTGTCTAAAGTGCTGTTGGTAGGCGGCTCAACCCGTATACCCGCCGTCCAGGAAGCAGTAAAAAAACTAACCGGCACAGACCCGTTTAAAGGTATTAACCCAGACGAATGTGTAGCCCTGGGCGCAAGCATCCAGGCCGGCAAACTAGCCGGTGACGCTGGCGCGGGAAGCATTCTACTGCTAGACGTAACGCCACTTTCGCTAAGCATAGAAACAGAACGCGGCGTAGCCACCCGCCTTATAGAGCGCAACACCACCATCCCTACCAACAAAAAAGAAATCTTCTCTACCGCGGCTCATAACCAGACCGCTGTAGATATAGTGGTAGTACAAGGTGAACGCGCCCTGGCCCGCGACAACAAAGAGTTGGGCCGTTTCCGCCTAGACGGTATACCCCCTGCCCCACGTGGCGTACCACAGATAGAAGTAACCTTTGATATAGATGCAAACGGCATAGTAAGCGTATCCGCCAAAGACTTGGGCACCGGAAAAGAGCATAAAATCACCATAGCTGCCAGCAGCAACCTATCCGACGACGACATAGACAGGGCAGTAAAAGAAGCCGAACAATATGCAGAAGAAGATCGCATCCGCAAAGAAGCAATTGACGCCCAAAACGAAGCCGAAGCTCTAATCTTCCAAACAGAAAAACTGCTGACAGACTTAGCCGATAAAGTAAGTGAAGAAGATAAAACCAACCTAGAAGCCGAGATGCAAAAACTCAAGGACGTTAGCGCATCTATGCACAGCGACACAATGAACGAGTCCGAAACTGTGCGGCTAAAAGATGCCACTGCCGCATATACCCAAGTGTTGACAGAGTTCTCCTCAAAACTATACCAGCAAGCAGCACCAGAAGCAGGTGCCAACCCAGAGCCAACAGACTACGGCCCAAACCACGATGAAAACATCGTAGACGGAGACTTTACAGAACAATAAACAAACAAAACTGTGTCCATAGCAAGCATATAGCCTGTTATGGACACAGTCTTAAAGACAAGCAACTAAACGCATTTGGGGGAACCAAACCATGGCAGACAAGAAAGACTATTATGAAATCCTAGGCATAGCCAAGGGCGCAAGTGATAGCGAAATAAAAAAAGCCTATAGAAATATGGCAAAACAATACCATCCAGACAATAACCCAGGCGATGCCGCAGCCGAAGCCAAGTTTAAAGAAATAAACGAGGCCAATGCCGTATTAAGCGATGCAGACAAGCGCCGGTCTTATGACCAATTTGGCCATTCTGCATTTGGCTCGCAAAGCGGCTTTGGCGGCAATGCCGATTTTAGCGATATGTTTGGCAGCATGTTCACACAAATGGATATTGGCGATATTTTTGGGGGCGGCCGCGCCCGCCGTGGCCCACGTCGCGGCGCAGACATGCAAATGCGGCTAACCATAAAATTTGAAGAAGCCGTTTTTGGTGCGACTCGCGATGTCCAAATGCAGACATACGACGTTTGCGACACATGCAAAGGCAATGGCGCAGCCCCTGGCACCCACGCAGAAAACTGCAAAAAGTGTAACGGCACAGGAAGCGAGCGTGTGGTCCGCCAAACCATGCTGGGCATGATGACAACAGTAGAGTCCTGCTCTGCTTGCCGTGGCGAGGGTAAGATTATCCGGGACCCATGTGCAACATGCCGCGGCCAAGGGCGGGTACGCGCCACAAAAACCCTACAAGTAACCATACCCAAAGGCATAGACAACGGCCAACAAATAAGACTTACCGGCCAGGGCGAAGTAGGAGAAAAAGGCGCACAAGCCGGTGACTTGTATATAATCGTACAAATTTCCCCGCACAAGCTTTTTACCCGCGAAGGCACACACCTTCATATGGAAGTACCCATTACCTTTGTGCAGGCCGCGATGGGGGATGAAATATCTATCCCGTTACTAGATGGCTCAGAGGCAAAACACACAATAAAAAGCGGCACCCAGCCCGGCGCAGTAGTAAGCCTAAAAGGCAAAGGTGTCCCAAGTCTAAGAAACAACCGCAACGTAGGCGACCTGCTGGTAAAACTAAACGTAACTGTACCCACAACCATGAACGACCGCCAAAAAGAGCTATTAAAAGCCTTTAACGATGCCATGGGCGACGACTATAAATACCACAAGAAGCGCTGGTTTGATAAGGTCAAAGAATATTTTGGCTAAGAGAATGGCCAATAACAATAACCCAATAAGCATAACAGTCATGAGCCTCAACCCTAGCATAGACTGGCAGTGGACAACTCCATCTTTTGTATACGGTGGGCTCAACAGGGCCAAAAGCGGCGAGCACTACGCGTCTGGGAAGGGTATAAATGTATGCGCTGCCCTTAAAAACATAGGGCTTGACCCACTGTGTATGGGGTTTAATTTCCGCGACAACGGGGATTTTATCACCAACGCCCTAGACAAATGGGGCGTGCGCCATGATTTTGTGATGGTAGACGGTGAGGTACGAGTAAATATAAAGCTATACGACAGCCTTACAGGCGAGATGACAGAGCTCAACCAACCAGGGGCCCATGTACCAGAGTGTGCAGTGCACGCACTTCACAACAAGGTTGCGGCCGTAACGTTTGCGCTGGACAATATACATGGTAGCAATCAGATGTTGGTGTTAAGTGGCAGCATGCCAGCCGGTGTACCTACTGATACCTACAAGCAGCTATGCGCAACATGGCCAGGGATGGTTATACTAGATGCCGACGGTGATGCACTGCAAATAGCCCTAACCGGCAAAAAACCGCCATACTGTATCAAGCCCAACCTTTATGAGCTCAAAAACCTAGCCGCTAACCACATGCTGCCAGATGCACAACTTCTTTCGAAGGAAGACATAGCGGTATTTTGCCAGCACATTATCCACAAATACGGCGTAAACATGATATGCGTGTCTATGGGGGCTGGCGGTGCAATGTTGGTTACGGAAGCTAAAAATTACTATGTACCCGCGCAAGAAGTTACGGTACGCGGTGTGCAAGGGGCTGGGGATGCTATGGTAGCAGGGCTTGTATATGGCCTCACCCATGGCCTTACTGCACAAGAGCTATTGCAAACCGCCACTGCTGCAGCAACGGCAACAGTGGCGCGAGACGGTACGCAAATGTGTACCCACGAAGGGTTTATGAAATACATGTGCCAATTCAATTTAGGTAATGCCTAATTGCATCAAGTGTGTAATCAATATCATCTTGTGAGATATCATTGTGAAGTACGAAGCGATAAACACCCCCGGCGTCGGCGGTGTTTATTTTTATGCCTTTTTCTGATAAATGGTGTGCGAATGCGTCGTGTTCGAAGTTGGGTTGTGTGATTTTAAAGAACAGTATATTTATATGAACCCTGTCTAAATCCACGGTAATAGACGGGGTTTTTGCTAGGGACTGTGCCATGTACATCGCGTTACTATGGTCTATGTGGAGGCGCTTGGTCATTGTTTCTAGGCTTATAATGCCACATGCGGCCAATATGCCTACCTGGCGCATACCACCACCCAACAGCTTCCTGTATTTGCGTGCTTTGTTGATGAAGGTTGCACTCCCACACAGCATCGAGCCTATGGGCGCGCACAGCCCCTTTGACAGGCAAAACATTAGCGAGTCGCAGTGCTTAGCAATTTCTTTGGGCTCAACATTAAGATACGCGGCTGCGTTAAAGAGTCTTGCGCCGTCTAGATGAACAGGCAAGTTATGCTCTTTTGCTGCGGCGTAGGCTTCTTGCATCTTTTGTAGCGATACAACCGTACCGTTGGACAATGCATTTTCTAGGCACACAAGCCCTGTGTTGGGGTAGTGGATGTTTGAGCTGCGCACGGCTTGCCGGATATCCTGCCCGCTTATTGTGTCGTCTTGGTTGGCGACGATGCGGTAACTTACATTTGATAAAACAGCCGCACCGCCAACCTCGTGGGCCACTATATGTGAGTTGTGGCCCAGGATTATCTCGTCTCCACGCTTTGTGTGGGTCATAATTGCGAGCTGGTTTGCCATTGTGCCAGACGGCGTAAACAACGCGGCTTCATGACCTGTTATTTTTGCGGACATTTCTTCAAGTTTTATTGTTGTAGGGTCGTCTTCGTAAACATCGTCGCCTACTATGGCTGTGACCATGGCATTGCGCATCTCTTGTGTTGGTTGTGTTACAGTGTCTGAGCGTAAGTCTATAATTTTCATGTTTAATTCATGCCTCCTTCGCTGGCGGAACATATAGGGTTGTGGTGAGATTTTACATAAAAAGTATACATAAGACAAATTGCGCATAGCATAACCATCCTATGGCAATATGCGTAACCGGCGAATATAATACGCATAACTTTATGTTTATATGAAAGAGGTTGCACGATGAATGTCTCGCTCCCATCAATTACCCAAAAACAACAAATTGCCATGCGTACAGCCCGCAACAGTATAGGCGTTAATATAGCCTTGGCTGCATTTAAGCTGTTCGCTGGGATATTTGCGCAATCTGCAGCGATGGTGGCCGATGCAGTGCATTCTATTACGGACCTTGTTAGTACGGTAGTTGTTATTATAGGCATACGTATGGCCGGCAAAAAACCCGACAAAGAGCACCCCTACGGGCACGAGCGGTTCGAATGTGTGGCCACACTTGTATTGGCCGTACTAATATCCATTGTAGGTATTGGCATAGGCTGGGCCGGTATCCAGGCTATTATAGCCAGGGATTTTGGCGAGATAACTACCCCTGGGGTGCTGGCGCTTGTAGCCGCAGTTATTTCTATTGGCGTGAAAGAAGGCCTGTTTTGGTATGTACGTGGCGCTGCAAAAAAAATTGACTCTAGCGGCCTCATGGCTGATGCCTGGCATAGCCGTGCAGACGGGTTGTCTTCTATAGGTAGTTTTGTAGGGATACTGGGTGCCAGGCTGGGCTTTCCTATACTTGACCCGGTTGCGGCTATTATCATCTGCTTGTTTATACTAAAAACTGCATTAAACATTGCCAAAGACGCCCTAGGCAAAATGACAGACCGGGCCTGTAGCGACGAGACCGAGCAAGAAATGCGCGAGCTAATTACAGCTCACGACGGGGTCAAGGGGATAGACCGGCTCAACACCCGCATGTTTGGGAACCGGATATACGTAGATGTAGATATTTGCGTAGACGGCACGCTTAGCCTAAAAGAAGCCCACGACACAGCCGAAGGCGTACACGACGCTATAGAGCGGCAATTTTCCAAGGTTAAGCACTGTATGGTGCATGTTAATCCTGATGATGTGTAGCTACACTGGTTATACAAAGCTGTTTGATGCTCTTTCTCACCCAATGAGAATCAAGGTTATTGGCATCCTTTCCCAAAAGCGAAGATATGTAAGCGAGCTGGCAAAACTGCTCAACATGAGCAGACCGCTTTTGTATATGCATCTAAAAAAACTGGAAGAAGCCGATGTTGTTATAGGAAGTTATGAGATTTCCGAAACAGGTAAATCAATGAAGTACTATGAAATTAAGAACTTTGATGTTCACTTAACACCAAAACTGCTTGCAGAGTTGGCTAAGAGTATCCCGGTTAGCACCGCACCCTAAATTACTTAAAAATCAAGCCAAACACATCACAATGGCGGTCTATTAACACACAAGCAGGAATAAAAAACGCGATAGGAAAAACCGTAAATACAAGCACTGGTGAAAAAATATCGCTTCGCATTATAAAGTTGAACCCTGTTATTGCAACCCATGCAAAAATAAGTGTGACACCTATAACCATCCATCTGCCGCTTTTTTGTACCGTAAAAATAGCAGAGCCAAGTAAAATAATTGCTGGCAACATAATAACCAGTAAAGGCATAAGCCCCAAAAGCGCCAATATTACTGGCACAACAGAGGGCGGTACACAAGTACAAAGTGCCTCATATGCGGCATATTCGCACGCCGGGGCAGATGTGAACGATACCTCCAACGTAAGCGCTGGCCCGTCTATCCCCAGCATCAATAGCAATGCCACAGATGCTATTGCTACGGCTAGGGTATATGTTAGTGCGCTTATAGCCAGCCTTATAATCAACACAACGGCAAAAGGGCGGCCGCTGCCATACTCTGTAATGTTGGTTTGCGTATACGTAAAGCCCACGATACTAACTGTAGGATAAATAAACATCATATGCAATACAACAGCTGCAACTGCCACAACCAATACTACATAAATTACAAACATGCCACTCCGCATAAACCCGGCATATGGTATAGGAAACAGCCACAAAAGTGGCATTACTGCCAATGCAATTAGCACTGGCGGCAGTGCATATGCCCTCCACTTTCGCATTTCCCATTTGATAGTGCTTTTTATAAACATCATCTCATAACCTCCAAACAAAAATCCTCCACAGACTTGCCACTTGCGCGGATATCATCGGTATTGGCGGTTACTACGCCATCGGTCTTTAGTATTACTATCTCGTCGAAAATTGACTGCAAGTCCCTTAGCAGGTGGCTTGATATTATAATGGTTTGCTCCTCGCCAACATGGGCAAGCATGGCCTTTATGGACTCGTGTTTTAGTTTTGGGTCTAGGCCTGCAACCGGCTCATCCAATAGGTATAGCGGCACGTTGCGGCATAGGCATAGCAGTATACATAATCTTTCCTTGTTGCCTTTGGACAACTTTTTTATTGGCATCTTGGGGGTAAGTTCAAAATCCCGGCATAGCTGGCTGGCTTTGGCAGTGTCAAAGTCCGGGTAGAAGTCTTGATGATAGGTTATTGCGTCTTGGATGGTCATAAAGCTGTGAAAGTTTTCCGGCGCAAGCATGAAAGAGACTTGCGGGCGGGTTTTGCGGGATATGGGCTGGCCATGTATGAGTATCTCCCCTGCCGAAGGCTTGATAATGTCCGCGATTAGTCGTAGCAAGGTGGTCTTGCCTACACCGTTCTCACCCAACAAGCCTATTACCCTGTTGGATGGGAAGCTTAGAGTAAGATTGTCGAAGACAGGTTTCCTTCCATATTTTTTGGTCATGTTGGTTATAGTTACTGCATTGGTCATTGGCTGCCCCCTTTGTAGCGTTTTATTATGCTTATAATCTCGTTGGTTGATAGGCCCATGTTGGTTACACGGGTTATAAGTTCGTGTACAAGTTCTTCTACGATTTTGGCCTTTAATATCTCCTTCATACCTGTGTTAACAAAGCTGCCTATGCCTTTTTTTGTATGCACAACATCCTCTGTTTCCAAAAGCGCAATGGCCCGCTGCATGGTAAGGGCAGTGACTTCGTACTGTACGCTGTATTCCCTTATGGACCTTAACTTGTCGCCTTCTGCCAGCTTGGCGGAGATTATTTGGTCTTTTATATCGTTTGCGATTTGTATATATATTGGGGTGTTTTCTGTAAACTTCATTAGTCACCTCTAACTCATAATATCCCGGTGGCGCTGATACTGTGATACATATGTACTACAGCTGTACTGTAGTTGATTGATTTGTATTTGTCAAGCATCTTTCTTGGCGCTTACATATATTGGCGACATAGCACTTGACTTGCATGGGTAATATTGTCAATGAGTTTTCTGGATAATTTACTAGACATTCCAATTTTTATCATATATACTAAACTCTAATAGTATCAGACATAATATTACATTCTAGGATGGTTAGCCGATGCGTCTTCAAGAACAAAAAATTATACTTTTGCGGGGAGCTAAGAAGATAAGCCAGCAAGTCCTGGCCGATGCTATATATACAGATGTAAGCAGGATTAGCACGGTCGAGAGGGGACTTGCCCGATATTCCGATACCCAGCTAGAGCATATAATGAGGTTTTTTAGCATAGAACATATGCCACTTTCGGAGTTTGAGGTCAAAGTCTTTTATAAGATGCTGTACACGATGTACCGCCATATTAGAGACGGGAGGTTTATAGAAGCCGAAGCTTTATTTGAGGAAATGGCTAAACTTATAAACCTAGAGCCTTGCGATGATATTTTGCCTATGTTGTACCGCTTGTTTAGTGTTGCCTTGATGATATATGGCCGCAACAATCTTGACGCGGCTGAAAAAGAACTTGAATATATTAGTGGCAAGCTAGACATGATGACGGATGAGCAGAAATATCATTATTACTTTAATATGGGAGCGCTACATATTAGGCGTGGCAACTATGAAGAAAGCTTGGGGTTTTACCAGCAAGCCCTTGATATAAGCGGTAGTCTTGACATTCTTGAGCCTAAAGACATTAAAAGACTGTACTTAAACATTGCTTCGTGCTACTCGTATCTCGAATATCCGATTCGTGCAATATTATACTTGCGGGATGTAAGTGAATTGCACCGTGATGGTGGGGCAAGCATGTTAGATTTGCATTTTGATAATTTGCTTGCGTTAAATTACATAAGGATTAATGAACAAGACAGAGCCGAAAAAATACTGAAAGACTGCCTTATAGATGCAAGAAGCATTGACAGTAACTATTACTGTGGATTAACGCTTCATAACTACGGCCTGTTACATAAACAAGCACAAGATTGGGACAAAGCTATTAATTATTTCAAAAGTGCTATGGAATATTATGAAAAAGGCTCTACATGGTACTTGAGGGCCGTAAACCATACTATAATTTGCTTTGCGATGAAAAAAAATTGTTCTAAAGCCAGGAAATTATTAAATGAAACAAAACCACTATATAACAACGATGAAGTTTATCGTGTAATTTTTAAAGCACTAGATGACTTCATAACAATAAAAAGTCGTATATCCCTCTACAACCAACCTGTAGAATACATTGAAACGATAGCGTTGCCTTATTTCGAAAAAACACACGATTACTACCTTGCGGTAGATTTCTATAAACTCCTAGAGTCCTATTATACTGACAAAAATAACAAGAAATCCCTTGTGATGTCAGAAGCTATACGTAGGATATATGAGAGATGTTTTATGGGCAACGAAAGGAGCGGAAAATAATCATGAAAAAAAGATTGATGGTACTAGCCGTTGTTTTAATTGCCGCATTTAGCTCTGGCGTGACTGTTTATGCGGGGCCTGATGGAACTGGCCCACCACCTCCAATACAACCTCCGGGTCAATTATCTATTATAATCCCGCCTATAGATGCAGGTTATCCCTGTCTGTACTAGCTCTGCATTATGTTTCCGTGGGTTTCACATCTAAGTAGTGTTATTACACTGTTTTCTGTGTGATTGCGTTTTGATGATTGGGCCAAAAGCGATCACTTAAAACTGCGGATATGAGGGTAGCTGCAAAGGAAATAACAGCATAGGGGCGACATTTATGTATGAACCCATAGACACTAACACCAAATTAAAGACCGCAGCAAAGTACTCTATAATCCTGATAGTTGCGGTTATTTCCGTTATCTACTTTGTAAGATACATGAGCACTTTAGCAGAGACAAATGCCTCACATACACCACACCAGTTTAGCGAATATGAAATGCGATTCTTAAACCGAATTGAATGTGAAAGAGCACGAACAAGCTGGGAACGGGCACTAGCGGCAACACCACTATTATTCCCCAGCTCCCCATCTGTGCTGAATAAGCGAAATGTACTCCACGATTTCGAGTATTTGATGACAACCATACGCGGCAGCTTCCCATACCTTGGCTTTGCCTATAGGCAACTGGGTATAGAACTGGATGTCTTAGAATCACGGTTTTTAGAGGCAATATATCAGGTATTTGAAGAAAGTACTACCGGCAATATCCATTACCGAAGCTTTCTTAGGGTGTTGGATGAAGAAATCATACGTCATTTTGGCGTTATGGGGCATTTGCGTGCAATATCACCCAACCATAATGTATATGGCCATTTTGGCAGTATGCCCCTTGATGAAAGAATCGTATTTGAAAGCATTGAGGCAAATAATGTCGCATACATGAGCATAGCAAGCTTTTTAATCAACGATGACCTACGGCAAGAAGCTTCCGATGCTATACACAATTTTTATTTATACATAGCAAATTATGAACATCTGATTATTGATATCCGTGAAAATGCCGGTGGCAATGTTACTTTCTTTTTTTACGAACTGATACAGCCGCTAATGATAGAGGACTACACACATATTACGTTTAGTTTCGCGACAGACCTAAGGGCAGGGTCCAGATGGGTCCACGATAGGGCCATTGGCCGCTTTTATGGAATCCATGGCATCACCGCACAAAACACACGAGATATACTTCCTATGGACATACTACTAGAAAACCATGGTCATGAGCTGATATATTTGCACCCAGGCGATAAAGCGACATTTAATTACGGCTTCAGAAATGAATATGTAATTACAGCACCTAGGTCAATAGACGAAAACGGATATGAGGTTATAAAGCCCATATTTACGGGGAAAGTATGGCTTCTTATTGACCGTGGTGCTTCGGCTACTGTAGAGATAGCACACCGCATTAAAGATATGGGGATGCCCACACTGGTGGGTAATACTACAGGTTGGGCAACCGGCAGGGGCAGAGCATACGAACCACTACCTATTTCCAGAATTATACTTAGTTTTGATGCCCTTCACATGACCGACCGCCATGGCCGCAGCAACGAATACGGCATAGACCCACATATCTTCTGCGATGACCCGCTGGCTACTGTGTTGCAGCTTATAGCATCTGGCGAGTATATTAAACGGCCTTCCAGCGCTTTAGGTTAGGGATCCCTACATTACATTGCTCTTTGGCATCCTCTGGCGAAAATCCAAAGTCTTTAACCATCATAGCAGAAACAAACTCAATGGTTTCTTCGAGCGTAGCATTTGGGTTTGTAAATGCCCCATTGTCGTAGCAGTGTTTGCAATAATCCGTGCTTTTACGTCCGTCTGTTTCTGTCCCGTACATCTCGTTGGTTTCGCCCATAGGCATGCCGCAGCTTTCACAGAATTTTTCTTGCATGATAACATCTCCCTTGAGTTTAAGTTTGTGCTTTTCGCACCTTCGCCTGTAGCATAACATACATAAGGTGACAGCAGCGCGTCATGTTATGCACGAATATTTATTTTTTATTTTTTCAATACGAACAAGAAGCTCATCAC
>WQVY01000037.1 GCA_009785605.1 Defluviitaleaceae bacterium
TTTCACCACTTTTCGTTGGCCCCTCCTTGCTTGCCTTAATGGCAAGCCGCGTCAGAGCCGCCTCAATTGGCAAAAATCTGTCACGAAAAGTCACCATTGTCGGAGTTGAATACAGCTTCTAAGGGTCTATTATCTCATCTTAGCAAAATCTTAATAAATTGCCCGCATTTATTTTAACTTTGACTAATACAATAACACCAATATTACCGTACAACAGAAAGGACGAGCCATATGTACAAACACAATGTTGCAATAATTTTTGGCGGGTGCTCACCAGAGTATGACATATCACTAAAATCTGCATTTGGCGTGATATCACACATAAACAAGGATAAATACGAGCCAATAATGCTGGGCATAACCAGAAAAGGCGAGTGGTATCTCTTTACCGGCGCAGTAGAAAAAATCAACGACGATACATGGCACAACCAACACGATTGTATCAAGGCAATAATATCACCAGACTGCGAAACCAAGGGCATTATAGTTTTTGGCATAGATGGCATACAAACCATAAAGCTAGATGCCGCAATGCCAATAATGCACGGCAAAAACGGCGAAGACGGTACAATCCAAGGCTTGCTTACCCTTGCCGGGATACCGGTAATAGGCTGCAACATACTTTCATCTGCACTGTGTATGGACAAGGATAGGGCGCATAAGCTGGCAAAAGCGGCTGGTGTGCGCGTTGCTAAGTCTTTTATCATAAAAAGTGAGCTGGAGTATATGCAAGCAGTACCGCTGGCAGAAAGCCTTGGGTATCCGCTATTTGTAAAGCCGGTAAAAGCGGGCTCGTCATTTGGGATAACAAAGGTGGCATGCAAAGATGATTTGCTTAAAGCCATCATATTAGCATTCGAATACGACAACGAAGTTATTATAGAGGAAAACATATGCGGTTTCGAAGTCGGCTGTGCCGTTATTGGTAGCACAAACCCAACAGTAGGGGAAATAGATGAAATAGAACTGACCGAAGGCTTTTTTGATTATAAAGAAAAATATAATCTAGAATCGTCATCCATCCATGTCCCCGCGCGTATACCTATACACAAGGCAGATGAAATTAAAGAAACAGCTAAAGTGCTTTACAAAGCCTTGGGCTGTAGCGGCTTTGCCAGGGTTGATATGTTTTTGACCCCAGAAGGTGATATTGTTTTTAACGAGATTAATACCATACCGGGCTTTACCGCATTTAGCCGTTTTCCTAATATGCTTAAGGCAACTGGCATGACATTCGAACAAATTGTTAATGAGATTATAGCGATTAACCTTTAAATGGTGGTGAGTAGCCTTTGACACAGTATAGCGGCCCTGGTAGGGCATGGGTAGAGCTTGATATGGACAATTTGCGTCACAATGTAAGGGTCTTGCAAGGGCGGCTTCCTGCCAACTGTATGCTTATGCCTGCCGTAAAGGCAAACGCATACGGGCATGGCGCAATAGAAATATCCAAAGAGTTAAACAACTGCGGTATCAGAGCTTTTTGCGTAGCATCTGCAGCTGAAAGCGTTGAACTGCGCGCCAACGGCATAACAGGCGAGATATTGGTCTTGGGATACACATATCCGGATTGCTTTCACTTGCTTGACAGGTACAACCTGACCCAGACAGTTGTAGACTACAACCACGCGGTAGCGCTTAACAAATATGGCAAGAAAATAAAAGTGCATATTGCCATAGACACCGGTATGCGCCGCTTGGGCGAACGGTCCGAAAATATTAGTAACATAGTAGCAATGTATAAATGCAAAAATCTTATTATCACCGGGGTTTACACACATTGCAGCGTAATAGACAGCCGCAAACAATCAGACGTGCAATTTACACAAGAGCAAATAGCTAAGTTTTACGGTGTTGTAAACAAGCTTAAAGCACTTGGGCACACACCCAAGATACACATCCAAAGCAGCTATGGCATTTTTAACTATCCATACCTATCATGTGATTATGCGCGGGTTGGCATTGCTTTGTTTGGCATGTTAAGCACCCGTGAAGATACCATAAGCTACAACACAAACCTACGACCAGTACTGTCTGTGAAAACACGGGTAAGCGCAATAAAAAATGTTGTAGCCGGTGAGCCGGTAGGCTATGGGATGGCATACACGGCAACACATGACATGAAAGTTGCCGTACTTGCCATTGGCTATGCAGATGGTATCCCCCGCGGCCTTTCTTGCGGTGTTGGCAATGTGTTAATAAACGGGCACAAAGCCCCTGTTGTTGGGCGCGTTTGTATGGACCAGATGATGGTTGATGCCACGCATATATCTGGGGTTGGGCAAGGCGATATTGCTGTTGTGCTAGGCAAGTCTGGAGACAAATTTATTACCGCCTGCGAAATTGCGCAGCAGACAGGTACCATATCAAATGAGATTTTAAGCCGTTTAGGAAGAAGACTAGAACGTCATAGCAATTTTTCAGATTTGCGCCATGTAAGCGCCGTGTGATATAGTTGTTTTGGCCGTGTGGCCTCTATATCATTACGGAGGTGCTGCTAATGAAGCAGAAGTATGTACCGCTAGATAAGCGGACTAAGAAACAACAAAAAGAGTATCACGACATTGGTCGCAGGGGTTGGGGCGAGTTTAACCCAGTCTCAAGAAAGACCACAAACCAAAAAGTCTACAACCGCAAAAAATCCGAGCGTTGGCACGAGTATGAGCCACGGTCGGATTTTTTAATTGCTGTATGAATATCACTTGCTGCGCTTAGGCTGTGCTTTTTTGTTCTTTTGCTTACTGCGTGGCGACGCTGGCGTGGTTGGCTTCCTTGCCTTTATTGGCCGCAACAGCGCTGTAGGGTCATGGCCTATTAGGTCTTTGCGCCCGGCTTTTAACAAAGCGCTTTTTACTATTTCGTAGTTGCCGGGCAGCCTATACTGCATCAGGGCCCGCTGTGTGGTTTTTTGGTGCTGTGTCTTTGCTACAAAGACTCGTTTCATTGTACGTGGGTCAAGCCCTGTGTAATACATGCATGTCGAAAGTGTGCTGGGGGTGGGGTAAAAATCCTGTACTTGCTCTGGCATGTGGCCAACACTTTGCAGATACTCTGCAAGCTCTATAGCATCGTCTAGGTTGCAGCCTGGGTGGCTAGACATCAAATACGGCACCAGATACTGGACTTTCCCAAGCTCCTTGTTTATTTCCTCGAAACGAGACGCAAACTTTTTGTATTGGTCAAAGCCAGGCTTGCCCATGTTGGCCAGTACTTTATCGGATACATGCTCTGGCGCTACTTTTAGCCTACCGCTTATATGGTGGGTGCACAGTTCTTTTAAAAATGCGTCGCCTTTGGGGTCACCCATTACATAGTCGTATCTTATGCCAGAGCGTACAAACACCTTTTTTACCTTTGGTATTTCACGCAGTGCTTTTAGTAGTTTTATATAGTCTTCGTGGTCGTACCGTAGGTTTTTGCATGGTTTTGGTACTAGGCACTGCCTTTTACAGTGGCTAATGTCTGCGGTTTTGGCCCAATCTTGCGCCTGTGGGCCAGGTACGCCAGTGTCGCTATTATGGTACCGGTCACAAGCTGGGGCTCTAAAATTAGCGGTTGGGCCGCCTACATCGTGGATATAGCCTTTAAACTGCGGGTCATGGGTAAAACCTACGGCTTCCGCTATTATGGATTTGTGGCTGCGGGCTTGTACAACCCTGCCCTGGTGGAAGCTTAACGCACAAAAATTGCAGCTTCCAAAGCAGCCCCTGGCAGCGGTAATGCTAAACTTTACTTCCTCTATAGCCGGTACGCCGCCGGCATCTTTGTATGATGGATGATAATCCCGCATATATGGCAGCGCATATATCCTATCCAACTCTGCAGTTGTTAGGGGTTGCGCCGGCTTGTTTTGCACTACGTACATGTTTGGATATTCTTCTACTAGGATTTTGGCCGTGAGGTAATCTGTATTTTCGTATTGTGTCATGAAGCTTCTTGCATATTCTTTTCTTGCATGGAAAGCAGGGTCTTTTACATCCCTGTAGGGTGGAAGGATTATTGGGTCTTCTACAAAAGAAATATCCTTGGTTTTAAACACCGTACCAGGGATGAATGTAATATCACTTACTGCTAAGCCGCTTTCTAATGCCTCTGCAATGTCTATTACCTGTTTTTCGCCCATGCCGTATACAAGTATGTCTGCTGCTGCGTCTAATAGTATAGAGCGGCGCATGGCATCATCCCAATAATCGTAGTGCGCCAGCCTGCGCAGGCTGGCCTCTAGGCCGCCAATTATTATGGGCACATTGTTATAGGCCTCGCGGATTTTATTGCTATACACAATTGTGGCGCGGTTGGGGCGCAAACCCAGCTGCCCCCCGGGGGAATATGCATCTGCCTTGCGCTTATGAAGCGCTACAGAATAATGATTAACCATAGAGTCGATATTGCCACCTGTGACCATAAATCCTAACCGCGGCTTGCCAAACCTGGTAAAGTCATGTGTATTTTTCCAGTCCGGTTGCGAAAGTATGGCTACCGTGTAGCCACGCGACTCCAACAAGCGCCCTATAAGGCTAACGCCAAACGATGGATGGTCTACATATGCATCACCGGTAACCAGTACAAAATCTACGCCGGTGCCCTTTAGTTCTTTTTTTGTTGTAGGCAAAAACGCCATTACATCCATCCTTTGCATTAATTAACCGGCTCTGCCTGATATATTTTATTAACCATAACATTAACGCCGCACCCAAGCCCAAGCAGCAAATAAAACACACCGCTAGAGCCTATGGTGCTGTCTGTAGCCAGGGCCGAGACGCAAAACGCGCTTATCCCCGCCAAGAGCCCAAAACGCAAGCCAAAAACAAATACGCCTTCCCTCATACGCGAGCGCACAACAGATATAAATGTAGTAAGCAAATAATAACCAAACAAAAATATCAGCGCCAAAGCAGATACCCCGCCCGTAGTAACCCAAGTCTGCATATACACGTTGTGTGCCATGCCCAAGGGTATATACGGGCTTGCGTGGAACCGCATTTTCCCAATCACATCGTGCTGGGGGAAGATTAATGCGTAGGTATCTGGGCCGCTACCAATAATGGTACGCCTGGGCATAAGCGGGATTGTGCGCGACCATATGTGCCCACGGCCACTGCCCCAAGTCTCATTGCCGGTAAAGCCAATGGCCGGTATTGGCACGGTCAAGTCTATAAAATCGTTGTTGTTGGCGTTGAGCGCATGTATGCGCCCCTCGTGTAGTAGCATAACCAAGTTGTGAACAACAACAAAATGTTCATAATTTATAAGAGTTAAATTTCTATGGCCGGGGATATTGTATGCAAATGACGTAATATTCCCACCATCTACAGATACATCAACAACTTCTTGGCTGGCTTGTGGAATTGGGTGGCCGGCGGCATCGTATAAATCCCACTGTATGCCGTTTGGCTGTGCGCCTGATAGTATAAGCGTAAATATCTCGTTGTCATGCCACTGCACTGTTAGGTGATTGTCTTCAACAATATAATTGTAGGTTGGCACAACTTCGCGCCGCATGGCATGTTGTACCCGCCCCAGTAAGAAATGGAGCCGCTGGTTAACCATAGGCACAGCAAATAGCCCTACCATAAGGGCCACCAATACAACACCGCTAACAACCCAGGTAAACGTGCTGCGGGTGCTAATATGCATTTCATCCTGTGTATTATCGTGCTTGCGTTGGCGCTTTTGGTAGAAGAACCTGCACACAACAGTCACCACCGTAACAGCAACCGCCGTAGCCGTACCTATAAGCCCACCCACAGAGCCGCTTCCCATAACCCCAATAAGCATTAGCACGCCGCCAGCCAAAAATATAGCACGTACCCACTTGCGGCCATTATAAACCAGTGCACAAGCAAGCAAGATGGGGGCCGTCATGGCTGTGTATATGCCAAAGGTGTTGGAGTTATAAAGTGTGCCATATGCATGCGCCAAGGACTGGCTGGGTATATCACCCCACGTGCCAAACACAAACCAGCCGCCAAGAGTAGTAGCAAAAAAGTCACGCCCAACAAACTGGCTAAACCCAATAAGGCCCATAATAATAGATGAAAACGCAAGTCCATACATGATAGTCTTGACATGCTTGTCTGTCTTGGCAAAGTACATGGCCGAAAAAAATACTATAAAGTACGCCAGGAGTGTAAACATCCCCTCGCCACGTTCTACCGCTCCAAACCAAGACGTATGCCTATAAGATGAAAAAATAGTAGAAACCAGCGCCATAAACAAAAATACACACGCTGCTGCTATAGGCGGTGGCTTTATCATGTCAATGATTTTGTTTTTGCTGAGCCCGGTAATAAGCCAATCTGATATAGCATAAAAGGCCATAATAATAGCAGGTATCCCAAGCGCCCACCCTTTATAAAATGCAAAAAAATCGGGCCTGGTTTCCCACCCTATTAACGCAGTTAACTCCGGGGCAGACATTACATGGGTGTGGCGTACGACTATGGGCATAATACCTATAACTATCAACAACATCGCGCCAAATACTTTATCGCGCAATGTCACGGGTTTTTCGTTGGGGGTATAAATTTTGTTTTTCTTGTTTTTGTTCTCTTTCTTCTCATTCTTCTTTTGCATTGTATTCTCCTTTATAATGGGCATGTCTCAAGTATATCACTGTAAAGGAAAGAACAAAACCATGGACACTAATTTCCTCCCCGAAGCCCCAGGTTGTTATATTTTTAAAGACAGCGCCGGAGACTGCCTGTATGTAGGCAAATCAAAAAACCTGCGCAGCCGTGTACGTTCATACTTTAACAAGAATGTGCCGCCAAAAGTCAAAAAGTTGGCCATGCTAATCCAACACATAGACTATCAACTAGCCGCAGGCGAAATAGATGCACTTTACCTAGAGCATAGCCTCATAAAAACCCACCGGCCACCCTTTAACGTGCAAATGAGGAAAGACCTGCGCCCACACTATATCTGCATAAATTGGACGCGAAAAAAGCCCGGCATATACATATCCGAAAAGGCAGAGCCAGAGGTCACCCGCTATGGCAGCTTTACCTCCGCGTACGAAGCAAGGGAAGCGCTAACAATAGTAAGCCGTGCATGGCTAATGCCAAGCTGCGAAGCTACACACTTTGACGGCCTCAACCATAGCCGTAGCTGCCTCAACCTGCATATTGGCCGCTGCCTTGGCCCATGCCAAAATGCTCAGCAGTTGTATCATGATACTTTGACCCAAGCCGCTGCTTTTATGCAGGGCAGGAATAAACAGTCCCTGGCTATATTAAAACAAGACATGAACCAAGCCGTTTCTGACCTGGACTTTGAAAAAGCTGCAAAGCTAAGGGATAACCTTGGCCAGCTTCAATTCCTTCAGCGGCGGTTTAGGTACCGTATACCCTTTCAGGGCAAGCGCATATGCGCACTGGTTAAGGGCCATCACGAACCTGGGTTTATGATGCTGTACTACAAAAATGGCCAGCTACGGCAAGCCATGCGCCTAGAAGGGCTAGAGGACTGGCGTGCCAAGTGCGATGGTTTTATACTGGGCATGATGGGTAAAAATGAAGTAAGCAACACGAGTCATATATATACAGTTGCCGCCACAATAGAAATCCGCGCACGCAAGCTATATGTAGATGTGACCAAAACAAGCAAGGCCAACTTGCCAAAGCGGCTGGATAGGGCGGTAAGGCGGTTTACAGGCGACACAACCCGCAACTCCCCCCATTAGAAAGAGGTTGCATTATGCGCATATTTTGGAAACAACTACTATTATACCTTAGCATACTGGTGATAAGCCTGGCGTTTTTGGGCCTTGTATTATCTCGCGCGATAGGCAGTTACATGACAGACCAACGTATGACAGCCCTTACCGAGTCGGTAGTACGGGTTGCCCGCTCTTTTGAGTCTGTTGTTTTTAACATGCAAGTGTATGGTGATATAAACATAGACCCTTTTGTACTGCAGATAGAAAATTTAAACGACCTTTTGGATGCAAATGTGGGTCTTGTACTGGAAGATTATATTGCCATCTCATGGGGTATGGATGATATAAGCATACCGGCCTCGTATATAGAGGCTGTGATGGACGGCGAGACGGTTATACTTTCCGGCAGTTTTAACATTACTAACCAAGAGTCAATACTCATTGCTGGGCACCCAATAATTATTGGCAACAGGGTTGTGGGGGCCGCGCTGGTAAGCATCTCCATGGCAGAGCTGGAGGGCGCCATTACAGGCATGCACCAGACAACATTGATAAGCCTGGCTGTTGCCGTACTATTTGGCTCGATACTAATATACATGTCCAGCCGCGCAATAACCCGCCCTCTTAGGCAAATGAACGAAGCCGCCGGGGTAATAGCCGGCGGCGTGTTCGAAAAGCGTATACCCATACATTCTAAAGACGAAGTTGGCCAACTGGCCACCCAGTTTAACACTATGGCCGAAAGCCTACATGTACAAGAAAACATCCGCAGGTCATTTATAGCCAACTTGTCCCATGATATCCGCTCGCCTCTTACGTCTATACTGGGTTTTATGAAAGCCATACAAGATGGCACGGTGTCACCCACGCAACAGCCATACTACGTAGAAATAGTACTAGATGAAACAGAGCGCCTGATTAAACTCTCCAACGACCTACTCGACATTCACCGCTTGCAAGACGCAGAGCTTGAGCTAACCAAGACAAGCTTTGACATTAACAAACTAATCAGGAAAACCATAATGGGTTTCGAACAACGGGCAACAGACAAAAAAATTACCGTTTCCAGCCGCTTTGCCCATGAGATAGACATTGTACTTGCAGATGAAGACAAAATACAGCGCTGCCTGCATAACCTCATAGACAACGCAATAAAGTTTACCCCAGAGGTAGGCCAGATAACCGTAGAAACCACAGTAACCGGAAAAAAAGTAACTGTTTCGATAACAGACAACGGCCGCGGCATGGACATAGAAGAACAAAAACACGTGTTTGACCGTTTTTTCAAGGGAGATACATCTCGCAACGAGGATAAAAGGGGCAGCGGCCTGGGGCTGTCTATAGCACAGGAGTTTATACGCGCCCACGGCGAAACAATAACGCTAGAAAGCGCGCCAAAGAAAGGGAGCACATTCCAGTTTACCCTGGCTGTGGCAGATAATGCAGAATGATGAAGCATCATGTCTAATTGTAACGGCTTTGTAAATGAAAATGCCGTTTATGTAATTGCATCGTAACCCACAAATGTTGTGAGGGAAGTATAATACGTCCATAACAAACACGCGACACCAATAACAAAAAAACCCCCCTCCCCCACGACATAAATGTGAACCCCGCATTAATGACGGAGAACACATTACAATACCCTATAGGGCAGTAACAAAGAGCGCTTTCACTGTAACAGGTGAGGCGCTTTTTGTTTTGTTGTGCGTAGTAGTGCTACACTTTCCACCTTCGGTAGTAGCCGTCTTTTTTGGATTTTGCACCAAGTACGGCAGATAGAGATTTTGCTACTAATGGCTTTACGCTTATCACTAATTTTGTTTCAAAATTTTCCTCCATTCATTCGTTGATATGCTACAATTGTATTGTGATTCATTATTGATTGAGGTGAGTTTGTTGAGCAAAGACACAAAAGAAACTAAGAACTTGATGATACGCAACGGCACTGTCGAGTTTTTGATTTTTACTTATCAAACAGGCGGTGATGGCGTAGAGGTGCGTATTGATGATGGTACAATATGGTTAAGCCAAAAACTCATAGGTCAGTTATTTGATACAACATCTGATAACGCCAGAATGCACCTAAACAACATATATACTGAGGAAGAATTAAACGAAAGCTCAACTGCAAAGGATTTCTTCGTAGTTCAACAAGAAGGCAGTCGAGAGGTTAAACGCACAATTAAGCACTACAACCTAGATGCCATAATCGCTGTTGGCTATCGTGTAAACTCAAAACGTGCTACTGCGTTTAGGCAATGGGCTACTACAGTTTTGCGGGATTTTGCTTTACGTGGATATCTCATTGATAAAAAGCGCATGGAAAATGGTGCATTTTTAGATGAAGATTATTTTGAGCGTTTGCTTGAAGAAATTCGTGAGATACGATTATCCGAACGGCGATTCTATCAAAAGATTACAGATATCTATTCCACCGCAATGGATTATGATAAAGATTCTTCTATAACACGAGAATTTTTTGCAAAGGTGCAGAACAAATTGCACTATGCGGTACATGGGCATACCGCCGCAGAGTTAATTTATGACCGTGCGAATGCGGAACGCAAGCATATGGGGCTAACTACATGGGCGGCAAGCCCAAGCGGGAAAATACTCAAAGGTGATGTATCTATCGCAAAAAACTATCTCACAGAAGCGGAATTGCAAGACTTAGGGCTTTTAGTAAATGCCTATCTTGATTTGGCTGAACGCAGAGCAAGACAAAAAGCTCCAATGCTAATGGAAGATTGGGCAAAACACCTTGACTTGATATTGCAAGCAGACGGCAACGCACTTTTACAAAACGCCGGAAAGATATCTGCCGAAATAGCCAAGAAACATGCTGAAGATGAATATGAAAAATATCGTGTAGTGCAAGACAGGCTGTTCCAAAGTGACTTTGACAGGCAAATGCACCTCTTTGAACATGAGATGGCTAATGCACTTGAAGATACGGCTATTGTTGATGATACAGAGTGCTAGGCAAAGGTCATATGCTTAACAAAGCACCTAAATTCAAGGATTCCTACATATCTGTCCGACGTAGCAACGCCACACTCTCCACCTTACCAGTCATAGGAAACATATCCACAGGCCTTACTGCAACAAGTTCATACCCACCTTGTGCAAGTATTTTTATATCCCTAGCCAAAGTAGCCGGGTCGCATGATATATATACAATTGTCTTAACACAGGCGGCAACCAGCGCATCTAAGAGTGTAACTTCACAGCCCTTGCGGGGTGGGTCAAGGAAAATCACATCTGGGGGCGGCTCGCCACTTTGCAGCATCTTGGGTATTACTTCTTCTGCGGCGCTGCATATAAACTTGGCATTTGTTATGCCGTTTATTGCGGCGTTTTTTTCTGCGTCTGTTATGGCTTCTTGTACTATATCTATGCCTATAACTTGCCGGGCTTGGCCGGCCGCCGCCAGTGCCACACCACCAACGCCAACATGGGCATCCATTACTATATCGTTGCCGGTTAGGCCGGCCATATCTACCGCAATACCGTACAGTACCGCAGTTTGCACAGGGTTGATTTGAAAAAACGACGGGGCTGACAACTGATACCATACATCCCCTATTTTTTCGCGGATATAGCCTTCCCCTGCAATGCAGCGGAAGTCATTACTCATTATTACGTTTCCTTTGGCCTTGTTGTGGTTGACTAAGACCGTGGTTGCGCCAATGCCAATTAGGGCAGTGGCCAGTTTATTTTCCTTGGGTAAGTTGTCTGCATTTACAACAAGTACTACCATGACCTCGCCGGAGGCTTGGCTGGTCCTTATTATTATATGGCGCATTATTCCGGTATGGGTGATTTCGTCGTAGGCACTTACTTTGTGGCGGCGCATAAAGTCGCCTACTATTTTTATTACAGGCACATGAACCGGGTGCTGTATTGCGCATTCTTCTATTGGGATTATACGGTGACTTCTTGGGGCATACATGCCTATGGCAAAGTCACCGCTACTTGGCACAACGGGGAACACGGCTTTGTTGCGGTAGGGCTGCGGCGCTTCCATGCCTATTACATCTGACACCGGCGGGTTTGTACACCCACCTATCCGCGTTAGCGCGTCTGTTACTATCTGCTTTTTGAAGCCTAGCTGGGCTTGATAGTCGCAGTGCTGCCACTGGCACCCGCCGCATTTGTCTGAGACGGGGCATGGGCTTTGGATACGGTGTGGTGACGGGGTAAGTATGTGAATGATTTTTGCGTAGCCATATGTTTTTTTGACCTTAATTACCTTAACAGACAGTTTGTCACCAGGGAGGCCGCCTTCTGTAAGCAGGACAAAATCATTTACTTTGGCTATGCCAAAGCCCTTGGCTGTTACGTTTTCTACTTCTATTGTCAGGTTAGCGTTTTTTTTAATCACAGAGATATGGTCTCCTTTTGATGATACCGATAAAGGTTTTTGAACCCAGTATTTTAGCCATTTCTTAAAAATCTGACCTGCGCAAATACCGGTTTAATGCCTTGTTGTACCCAGTCCAAGGCCCGGGGGTTTTGTCGTTGTCGAAGGTTTCTTCAAATGTCTTTAGTTTAGCGTCCATATTGTCTGCATAGTGTAGCAATATTGCTTCTGCCGTGCAGGGCAGCTTGGGCGAGCCGTATTCGTACTCCCCGTGGTGAGAAATTATTAGGTGTTTTATCATGCTGGCCAGCTCGTGGGGGAAGCCGTCTATCTGCGCTACCTGGGCCGAGACCATTTCGCAGCCTATCACTATGTGGCCCAGCATCTGGCCGTCGTCTGTATAGTCGTTTATTGGCATTTTGGATAATTCGTATATTTTGCCTACATCGTGCAAGAGTGCGCCCGCCATTAATATATCCCGGTTGATATGCTTGTATCTGCTACTCATAAATTCGCAAATACTGGCAACGGCCAGCGTATGCTCTATTAGCCCGCCCATATATGCGTGGTGCATGTATTTGGCAGCAGAGCGGGATTTATATGCTTCGGCTTGGTCCTTGTCGTTAACTAAAATATTTTCTAGTAACTGCCGTATGTGGGGGTGGGTTATGGACTTTATTATGGCCTGTACCTCTGCATATAGGCTTTCTATGTCCTTGTCGGTCATGGGGATGTAATTGTTGGCGATGTACTCACCTTCGCGGCTTTTTCTAAGCTTGTTTACTTTGAGTTGCAGCTCATTTTGGAAAGTGACAATGTTGCCGTCTATTTTTATCATGTCGCCTTCTTCGAAGCTTTGGATGTCGTTGTGCATCTCCCAAATTTTTGCGTCTACTGTGCCGGTTTTGTCCATTAACCTTAGCGAAAGATATGTCTTGCCAGAGCGTGTTTTAAGGCTTTGTTTTTGCTTGCATAGATAATGCTCGATTATGTGTTCGTTTTCTTTGAAATCTTCGATATAGCGCATATGCGTCACTCCTTGTATAGGACTTTTTGTCAAAACCAATTATACAGCAATTGCGTGCGAAAAACAGCAGGGCATGTGGGTCTATTCTTGCTATCACTGTCATATATTTTTCATGCAAGGACATGCAGTTATGACTTTTATTAAATTGAAGGTGAAAATGGACACAAAAGAACGACTACGTATGTTTTTAGGCTCAGAGCCAGCCGCAAGGGTAGCACAGCTAACCACATGCGACTTTGGGCAGCTTTCTGAGCTTCGTTTGCGGGCAGACAAGCCTATGCTGGTAAAGCTGGCCGGGCAGGAGTATGCACTGTCTGCACGCGGCAAAGTACCTGTTGCAAGCAAAGAAACCTACAACCCCACAGCCGCAGATATATACGAAACCATAGAGCGCATTAGCCAATATTCATTTTATGCCTTTGAGCCGGAGCTATGTATGGGCTATATCACTTTGCCAGGCGGGCACAGGGTAGGGGTAAGCGGGCAAGCGGTAATAGAAAATGGCACAGTCAAGGCTTGGCGGCATATAAGTAGTATCAATTTCCGTGTTGCCCATGCGGTTAAGGGCTGTGCAGACAGTGTTTTGCCTTTTTTATATGACTCTGGGTGCTTTATGCACACCATGATTATCTCCCCACCTGGGTATGGTAAAACCACATTGCTAAGGGACATTGTAAGGCAAGTGTCGGATGGGGCCCACGGCAAACCAGGCCTGACGGTTGGCTTGGTGGACGAACGGTCCGAAGTCGCGGGCTGCTTTAAAGGTATCGCACAAAACGATATTGGCCTGCGCACAGATGTACTGGATAGCTGCCCCAAAGCGGAGGGGATGGTGATGCTGCTAAGAGCTATGTCCCCCGACATCATTGCAGTGGACGAGCTTGGCGGCAAAGCCGATGCCAAAGCTGCCCATGCAGTACTAACAGCCGGGGTTAAGCTGCTATGCACGGCCCACGGCAACGACATGGGCGACATCAAAAAAAACCCGGCCCTGGGGGGGCTTATAAGGCACAAGGTTTTCCAGCGATATATTGTTATATGTGCGGTAGGGCAGAGTAAAGTACTGGACGAAGAAGGTGAAGCAATATGTTTATAAGTATAGCAGGGGCTGTAGCGCTTGTAGCCGGCTGCACGGCAATTGGGTTTTATTTTGCCGCAAAAGAAGGCTTTAGAGTACGCGATTTGCAAGAGTTTAAGAAAGCGCTGCAAATACTTTCATCCGAGATAGAGCATATGCGCGCGCCACTGCCTACAGCCTGTATAAATATTTCCAAACGCACAACAAGGCATGTAAGCGAGCTATTTCTTAATTTTTCACAACTACTAGAAGCCAATGACGGTGAAACAGCATATCAACTATGGGCCCAGGTGATAGAAAGCCAGAAGCCCCATGCCCATTTGGCAGACGAAGACTGGGATGTTTTTGACGGCTTTGGCAAGACGCTAGGCTACTTGGACAAGCACATGCAACAAAGCGCCATAACATACGCAATAGAATATATAGATGAAAAAACCGCGAGCCTACTAACCCAGGCAGACAAGGACAAGCGTATGTACCGCAGTTTGGGGATTATTAGCGGGTTGCTTTTGGCTATTGTGCTTTGGTGATGAGTACTTTGGTGATAGGGAGGGATTATAGTGCAAAACATGGATATAAACGTTGTTTTCCAGATAGCAGCGGTTGGGATACTGGTGGCAGTGCTTAACCAGGTGCTTAACCGCGCAGGGCGCGAAGAACAAGCAACCATGACTACCCTGGCAGGGTTGCTTGTGGTGCTGTTTTGGGTGATTCATTATGTAAGCCAGCTCTTTACCGAGGTGCAGACAATTTTCAACCTGTAATTATTAGTTGGCTGATACAGTCGTTATGTATTGAAATAAGCTGCTGTTTGGGGGATTGTATGGGCATTTTTCAAGTTGTAGCAACTGGGGTCTTAAGCGCCGTGCTTGCCATCACAATAAAAAAACAAAGCCCAGAAATCGCGCTTATTATCACCATCGCGGCCAGTGTGCTTATATTTCTAATGGTGCTACCTATGATTGCAGAAGTTGTGGGTGTACTATCCAATGTTGGCGCGATGCTAGACGGCGGTATGCGCTATGTTGCATTGGCTTTTAGGGTCATAGGTGTGGCATATATGTCCGAGCTTGGTGCCTCTGTATGCGCAGACGCAGGCGAGACAGCTATTGCCGCAAAAATTGACTTAGGTGGGCGGGTGATAATTATGGTACTTGCACTTCCTATAGTGGTTGACATAGTTAGCATTGTAATAGGGCTGATGCCATGACCAATGCACCCAACCATGCACTAGACATTGCGGATATAATCCCTTTTGATAATTTCGACCTTCACTTATTGGACAGGCCGGGCCTGCCGCGTTTTAGGGACCTGGTACAGCAAGCTATACGGGGTGAGTTGGACCTTTCGCTTGGTGGCATACTTGATAGCGGTGTGCAAATTATCTTTGGTGAGTTTATGACCAGCACAGGTCTACTTAGGCAGCTACTAATAATTGCAATCCTTAGTGCGTTATTAAGCTGCCTCACGGAGGCATTTAGCCACAAATCCGCTGGCGAGCTAGGGTTTTATGTTACTTTTCTTATGACTGCATTATTAGCAATTTCATCTTTTTATGTATCTGTAGAAATACTCAACGGTGTTGTAAGCTTGGTTAGCGGCATTATGCTTGCGTCCATCCCACTTATGACCTCTATCATGATCATGAGCGGCAATGTTGTAGGTGCCGCGTCTTTTAACCCATTACTTTTTTTTGCGTTGCAGCTTATTACGTGGTTTGTATCAGTTGTATATGTCCCACTAATACTAGCATCCGCGGGGCTTGACCTAGTTAATCATCTATCCGAAACAGTAAGGCTGGACAAGCTGGCAGAGCTGCTGCGCAAAATTGCAGACTGGGCACTCAAGGGGATAACAGGAATCTTTGCACTACTACTTACACTGCAAAGATTTTCTGCACCAATAGCATCCAATGTAGCCATAAGAACAACCCACACCGCCCTAGGCGCAATACCCGTAGTAGGCAATGCCCTAAACGCCGCAGTAGATACTGTAATCCACTTTGGACAAGCAGCCAGAAGCGGCGTGCTAGTGGCACTGGTACTAGTACTATGCATTGCCATGGCAACCCCACTGCTAAAACTAGCCGTACTAGCCGGCATGTACAAAGTCACCGCCGGGCTAGTCCAGCCCGTGGCCGACAAGCGCCTAGTAAAATGCATGGACATAGCCGCAAAACACATGGGCCAACTCTTTAGAGCCGGGGCCATAGTTGGCGTAATGTGCATTTACACAGTAGTGATATTGCTTTCTTTCTAGAACCAAACACAACTGCAGAAGCCCCCATACCCGCGAAGCGGAAGGTTCCCCGCCACGCCGGGGCGGGCGGCCGCAACGAAGTGAGGAAGCGCAAGCGGGGTCTCCCCGCTGCGCGGCGGGGGTTTGGGGGCAGAGCCCCCATTCAAAAGGAGTCACACGCATGCCTGCATTTTTTGATTACTTGCGGAATATAACATACTATCTACTGTTTGCGGCGCTGGTGGGCCTGATAGCACCAACTGGCAAATATAAGAAGTTTGTGTCCTTGGTTATGGGCCTGGTTATGCTGGCACTTTTGCTGCAGCCCATCCGCGACATAGTAGGTAATCACATACCTGTAACGCAGTGGTTTGTAGGCGTCATGCCGCAACACTCCTATGGTTTTACTGCAGATGATGCATATACAACGTGGCGGGATACGTATCTGGCTGCCGCGTTCGACTCGCAGTTAAGCACACAACTGGAAGGGCTTCTGGAGCGTAACGGCATAACCATGCACACTGCAAGCTTCGAATATACAAGCGATTTTAGCCAAATAACATCCATAACCGTGCAGGTAAGCCAACGGCAACAAGACTCACGCCGCGTACCGTTTATTCGCATAGAGCCTATACAAACTCAACAACAAGAAGCTCCAGAAGACCCACTAATAACCGAAGTAAAAAATCTAGTTGCCGGATTCTATAACCTTCCCGGCTCACATATATATGTAGAAGTATTGAGGTGAACTCCCGATGAAGTATTTGCATAAGTACATGGACATTAAAGATAGGAAAATACTCATGTACCTGGTGATGGTTGCCGCCGCAGGCGCAATGCTAATGATGTGGGGGCGTACCGAAAGAAGAGCCAACGCCATGACATTGGTGGATGAACCTGCAATAACAGCCTTCGCCTACCAACAAGGGCCAGAAGCATCCCCACCCGCATCCAACTCCAGGGCAGAGCGTGCTTTAGAGGAGGATCTAGAAGCATTTTTGTCTTTGGTATATGGTGCCGGGCGGGTAAGGGTGATGGTAAGTGCCTTTGCTGGGCGGGAAACGGTGTTTGCGGTAGACACCACCAGCAACCGTTCCTATGTCCTAGAAAAAGACGCACAAGGTGGCACCCGGGACCAGCGCCAACATTCGACCCAGGAGCAGACCGTGATAATTACCGACCGTAACGGCCTAGACCAGCCGTTAATCCTACGGGAGCTAGAGCACCGCATCGAAGGGATTGTAATTATTGCCGAAGGAGGGGACGATGCATTTATAAGAGACGCCTTAACAAGAGCGGCCATGGCAGTGCTGGGCGTAGAGGCCCATAGGGTGCAAGTCCTCACAATGGCGCAGTAGCAAGTATGAAAATATGAAAGGGGCATATAAAATGTTCGTACTAAAAAGGAATCAAGTAATTATTACAGCACTGGTACTTATGATAGCGGTAGCAGGATACCTAAGTTGGCAAGACTCCCGGCAAGACATGGTAGATGCAGGCTATGTCCTAGACGGCCATGGAGGCGGCTCGCCACTGGTACCAGACCCAGACGCGCAAACATTTTCTACAGATGATGGCACACCAGGGCTAATTGGCACACCCTGGACAGATAGGCACAACCCAACTATAGATGCATACAACGACGTAGTATGGCCAACCCTGGCAGACTTGGATATGGAAGATATCCTAACCATGCCAGCAAATGACCAAAACCTAACAGAAGCAGGCGAAGCCATATTTGTAGACGGCAACGTAGACGCCAGCTTCTTTGTACAAAGGCGGTTAGTGCGCGAGCAATCTAGAAGCAACGAGCGGTCAATCCTCAACGACATTATCAACAACGCCAACGTAGAAGCCGACCAACGCGCCAATGCTGCAGACCGTATGCTAGACATCCAAGACCGCATTACACGTGAAACCGCCGCAGAAGCCGTGATTAAATCCAAAGGTTTTTCGGAAGTATATGTACGTATATCCGACAATGCAGTGGATATAATAGTCAACAAGCCAGAACTAACAGAGCAAGACCTGGCACAGATTATAGACGTAATAAAACGCAAAACCGGGATGAACGAAACACAAATCCACATCAGCCCAATGCGGCGCTAAAGGGCTTATACTAATCTCAAATAAAATGTAAATTTGCCCAAATGAAAAATCACTAATACCTGATATTTTCTATTTGGGCAAATTCTCAGAATTTATTTGAGATTAGTATTAATATAAATGCAACACAAAAACGCACCCCCGTTTACGGAAGGTGCGTTCTTATTTGCATGTAGGAAATTGCTTGAATTTCCACTTGCATCTGCAGAAAAAGTGGCGCAGCCATTTTTTTGCCTTGCGGCCTCTGTCTATGGGTGCTATGCCGGGGCTGCTCCGGTGCTATGCAGGGCAGACTCAAAATATCTTGCGGCTGGGGGTTGGGCCGTAACAACCCCCATTACCGTCCCGGAAGAAAGGAGGAGGAAACCGGGAATGATATCGACATAAATAATTTTGCTAAGTTGTTTGTAGCTATACTTTACATAAGTGGCCGATGTAATACAATTACAGGACATTTACGTTGCGATAAATAGAGCGTTACGGTTTTATGTCGAAGCTGTGACAAAGAAGGTGCATTATGTGGATTATTGTAATAACGGTATCACTTATAGCTTGTATCCTAACTGCGTGGCTATGCCACAGGTATGTATCTAGGGCTGTAGCATCTGTAGAAGCGGTGCTAGAGCGCATACTAGCACGGGATTTTAGTAGCGCCACACTCTTAAACGAAGATGACCGTATTTCCAAACTGGCACACAAGGCCAACCGCGTTACCAACATGCTAATAACAGAAGCCGCGCACGCCAAAGCAGAAAAAAACACAGTGCAGGGTTTTATCTCTGATATGTCTCACCAGATGAAAACACCCCTAGCCGGCATAGCCATGTATTCGGAACTACTACTGGACGGCAACCTAAATGCCGAAGACGCGCTGGAGTTTATATCGCGTATGAAAATAAGCGTAGGCAAGTTGCAGTGGATGATGGACAGCCTAATAAAACTTTCCCATTTGGAGGTAGGCACAATATCACTAAATCCATCATTAGAAGATATAGGACAAACTATATCAGAAGCAATAATTACGGTGCTTGCAGAGGCAGAAAGAAGACGTATTGAAATATCTGTAAGCAATTTTGAAGATACACAGCTACTACACGACAGGAAATGGACAACGGAAGCACTGGTAAACATCCTGGATAATGCAATCAAATACTCTGCCAACAATGGCAAGATAACTATTGCCGTAGAGCCATTGCAGTACTACACAAAAATCTCCATAGCCGATAACGGTATAGGCATCCCAAAAAGTGATTGGCCGCAAATTTTTAAGAGGTTTTATCGCGGGCAAAATGTCAAGGATAAAGAAGGTGTTGGTCTGGGGTTGTTTTTGGTAAGGACTATTGTAGAAAGCCAAGGCGGGTATGTATTGGTTGATTCCAACCCCGGTGGCACGTGCGGCACGGTTTTTTCTGTTTTCTTACAAAACTGTTAGGACTGCGTGCGTTTTTGTAAGCTTCCTGCAAGGACTACATGCTACCATGTTGTTTGTGCCTGGTTGCCAACAACGGCAAAATCGCATACAGGCACACAAAGGAGTAGCAATGCCAATACTAACAACCAAAAACCTTACAAAGCACTATGGTACAGCCCCCAATATAATCCGCGCCCTGGATGGTGTAGACCTGGAGGTAAATAAAGGCGAGTTTGTAGCCGTCGTGGGCCAGTCTGGTAGCGGCAAATCCACACTTTTGCATATGTTGGGTGGGCTAGACACCCCCACATCAGGCACAGTAATAGTAGACAACCACGAACTATCGCAAATGAAAGATGAAGAACTTACAATCTTCCGCCGGCGCAATGTGGGCTTCGTGTTCCAAGGATATAATCTAGTGCCCATGCTTAACGTCTACGAAAACATAATCCTTCCTATTGAGCTTGACGGCAACAAGGCAGATGCGCCATTCGTGGACAAAATCATAGACATGCTAGGCCTGGGCGACAGGCATAACGCCATGCCCAACCAGCTTTCTGGTGGGCAGCAACAACGCGTTGCCATAGCACGCGCACTAGCAGCCAAGCCATCCATAGTACTGGCCGATGAACCCACAGGCAACCTAGACACCAAAACCAGCCAAGACGTACTGGGCGCGTTAAAAATGACCGCAAGCCAGTTCCACCAAACCATAGTCCTTATTACCCACAACGAGCAAATTGCACAGTTGGCCGACCGGGTTATCTACATCGAAGATGGCAAGATAAAGAGTCGCGGGGTGGTGCCACAATGAAAAACAACAACACAAAAATAATCCGTAAAATCACATCCCGGACCCTACGCGCCAACACACGCCGCAATATATTCATCGCCATAGCAATAGCCCTCACGGCTTTTATGATTACATCTGTCTTTAGTATAGGCCTGAGTTTTTACGAGTCCATACGCCTGTCCGGCTTCCGTTTCGAAGGCATATATTCCCATGCAAGTATCATGGGCCTTACCCATGAACAGTTAGAAACTCTTGAAGGGCTAAGCTATGTACGCCGCGTATCCCATAGCGGGCTAGTGGGTAGCGCCAAACTCCCTGGTCACGAACATGGGGTGACTATGTTTTACACCTGCCCAGGAACTTGGAGGCATTTCCAGACCCCGGTTTTTACAAACATAGAAGGCCGTAACGCCCTGGCCCAAAATGAAATTGTCCTATCCCGCGCCAAGCTGTCACGTATGGGCATACACCAGCCATATGTGGGTATGGAGATACCTCTGGAGTTTACTGACTCACTGCCCACCCATTCCAAGACCTTCATATTGTCTGGTTTTTATACGGAGTTTGTAAGCACCCTTGGCGGCGGTACACCCATTTTTGTGTCACAGGCCTTTGCCGAAAGTCACGGCCTTGTTATTGCAGAGGATACAAATGTAAATGTCCAATTTACAAGCTTTACCCGCGCCAACGAGCTTACGAGGCGGCTGGCAAATGATTTAGGGCTAAGCGAGGGGCAATATTACGCGGCACACCCAGCGTTTACACGCGGCATGGATAGTAACCCCTTATTCACATACATGATCATGAGTGTATTTGTAGCTTTTTTTATGTTCACGGGGTTTTTGTTGGTTTACAATGTGATGTATGCATCTGTGTCCAAAGATGTACGCCTCTATGGCATGTTAAAGACGCTGGGCACAACACCACGCCAGCTAAGGCGTATAGTTAATGGGCAAGTACTAAGGCTACTGTATCTTGGCATACCAGCCGGGCTTGCTGCGGCAGCACTTGTTTCTTTTGTGCTTGTACCGGCATTTATGGGTAATATTGCTACTGGTGTTGTGATATCTTTTTCGCCACTTATATATATAGGCGGTGCGATGTTTACGCTGCTTACAACTTACCTTGGCGCGTTTACTTCGGCAAGGAAAGCCGCACAAGTCTCACCTATAGAATCTACAAAATACGCTGGCGAGCTTGCGGCCAATATCAAAGTCGCCCGCAGCAGCGCAAATGGCCGGCCACATAGGATGGCATGGCGCAACGCTTTCCGCGAACGCAAGCGGGCAATTATTGTGCTCATAAGCCTGTTTTTGGGCGTAACGGTGTTTACGACCACCGTCACTATTGTTGGCAGTGCAGATGTAGACAATGAGATCAACTATTGGTATGACTTCGACTTTGTTATTTCTGGCGACTTGGACACGCAAATATGCGATGATTTTGCCGCACAGGTAGCATCTATAAACGGTGTCACGGCCATTCACAGGTCTACATTTTCTATGGGCCATATAGAATCAAAAATGCTACACGGCTCCGTATACGGCGTAGATACAGCATGGCTGTTGGAAATTGACCCGAATATTGCAAACTACGTAGATATTGCAGCCTTCGAGCGCGGCGAAACTGCATTAAGAAGCGACCGCTGGATACGCTTTCACGAGACCAACCCCGGAAGCGCATTCGCAGATATGCACGCCAGTAGCGAGGACTTACCCATAGGCACAGTAGTAGAACTTAGCTTGTCAACAGACCAGGGCACGTCGTGGTTTACGACATATGTAGAAATAGGCGGCCCCATACGCCGGGTCACACCAGTTGGCGTTGGGCTCTTTTATTTTTCCTTTGGTGCACCAGGGCGGCGAGTAGAGCTGCTAATGTCCAACAATTTCCTTAATCAACACCACGCACCAGTATACCGCCTAGGCGTTGAGGTAAGGCGCGGGGCCGACAGTTATGTAAACAGCGCACTCAATTCTATTTTGCCCCATGGCATGAGCGTAACTTCTACCTACGAAGCACGCCGCGCTTCAGAGGAGGGCATGTTTACCCTTTTTGTAATGGGCATAGGACTTTCGGCAATATTGGGCATTATAGGGATTTTTAACTTCATTAATGTGATAGCCGTGGGGCTGTATGTACGCAAGCGTGAGCTTGCCACCCTAGAAAGCATAGGCATGACCAAGCGCCAAATGCGCGCAATGCTGCGCTGGGAAGGGGCAATTTACTGGATAGCAATAATTTTTGCATCCCTAATAGCCGGGCCCGGGATAGCATATGGGCTGTACTATGTTGTCAGCAACCAGGCGCCAACGCAGTTTCCGCAGTTTGTGTACCCACTTTTACCTATTGGGCTTGTGTATGGGGTAATTATTATTTTATGCACGATTACACCAGAAATCGCCTACCGGGGTATTAGTAAACTTAGTATGGTAGAGAGGTTGCGGGAGGTGGAGTAGGGGTGGAATTTAAGTTTAAGCAATAATGACGACTTTACCACTTGCCATGCGGTAATAAGTGTGTTATCATTCCACCCGTTGACGCGGAGTGGAGCAGTCCGGTAGCTCGTTGGGCTCATAACCCAAAGGTCGTAGGTTCAAATCCTGCCTCCGCAATTATTATATCCGAATGGGTTTGTATTTTTTGGCAACTCGTTTGGTGTTGTGGTGGATATAGCCATCAACAAAAAGTAGCTCATAAAAAAACCGCTGCACATGCCATATAATAAAGGCATGCACAGCGGTTTATTTATTGTGATGATACAGCGAATCCATTCAAATTACTACTACCTACCACCCTTATGACAATAACACTTGACGCACTTTTCAACACACAAAAGCCCACACTGTCCCAACAGAAACACAGTAAGCCATTGTGTAAATGACATGAGCCCGTCTGGATATTCGCCATACATAAACCATGAAATAACTATTACTACCCACGTGCCAACCATAAGAGTCAGTGTAATAAAGACAACTGCCCACGATGCTCCACTTGCGTGCTGCTGGTTATTCAAAGCAATTACCTCCCGTGCTTATTGTCGGCTATATTTATCTACACCCAACATTTAAGGATTTTGACAAACAAAAAGGCCACTCGCACAGAATGGCCTTTTTTATTCTACTATGCAAGCTCTGCCTCCAGCTTGTTATATCGCATCAAAGCATTTGCCAGGCGGCTGCCGCCCGGTTCATTCTCTTGCATTTCTTTCAAGAATTTCCTTGCGTGGCCTAGCTCATCTTTGGCCATTTTCAGATATTCATCACCTTTTTTTGAATTGTATCTGTCAAGGTACTTTTGTGCTCCTCTGATTTCGGCTTCGAAATTGCTGTATGCATCTTCCTGCCCGGGCTGTAAGGGCGTCATGTCTTTTAGCATATGGTTAAGTGAAAAAAGATGAGAAAGATACTCCGCGCTGGCCTCCGAAAGAATTTTGTGTGTGCTAACATGCACTAATTCTTTTATTATGCTATTTTGCACCTTTTCTGCGAAATCGTTATTTGTTATGTTTACGGTATGTTCGTTGTACATGGCATACTCCTTAAACTTACGGTGTAGGTATGCCAGCCGGGTTGTATGCGGCTGTGCATTTTGGGGTATTAAAATTAATGAAGTGGGGTATACCGGCTGGTAACCCGTTATTGCCGTATGCTATACGATAGTCACGGCAAAGAATAAGCCGGTCAGAGTAAAATATATTACCTAGGCGAGTCAATAGCGGCATTGCCGTGCCACTTGCGCCGATAATTATATAAACTTGCTCTGTCCTTGCGGCTGTGTGTTTTTTGTAAAATTGAAATGTAGCAAAAGTTAATAAAAAAGTGTAGCACCGAAAGGCGGATGTAAAAAAGAGTAAACCCGCCGAAAAAACAGAAAAGCCGATAAACTGTGAGTAGAAAA
>WQVY01000038.1 GCA_009785605.1 Defluviitaleaceae bacterium
GCTGTATTCAACTCTGACAATGGTGACTTTTCGTGACAGATTTTTGCCAATTGAGGCGGCTCTGACGCGGCTTGCCATTAAGGCAAGCAAGGAGGGGGCAACGAAAAGTGGCAAAAATCTGACTGAAAAGGCGCCGTTGGCGGGGTTGAATACAGCTTCTTATAACTATGACGAAATAACGCTTTTTATATAAGCCCGTACCTCACATATTTGGGCATCGGTATGTTTCCGGGATATTATGCAATAGTTAACACTTGTATGTGACTTTACTGTCAATGACGATTCATGTTTGTTTGTTGATGCGCTAACCAGTTTTACGCGATTATTTTTCTTTTTTCCTTGCCTTCTTGCTTTTTGCGTTCTTAATTTTGCGCTTTTCATCAAAATCCCTCCCCCTACGAAATCCTATTTCTCTTTAGCATATTATATACATACTCCAAGTAAGATGTGTTAAGTTCTTCGCCGGTAAGGGTTGTATGCCATGCGTTGATTGCATAGTTTAGCAAAATCCCTATATGTGAAGCAACGGCGAACAACATGTTTGAGGTGCTTTCGTCGATTATGTCGTTAGAGTCATATGTTTTATTGTTGAGGACATCGCAGGCCAAAAAGCCATAAAGGTTCTTGTCCTGGCCTGTATCTGAGCCTAGAGCCACTGGCACCACAGCCGTACAGTCATAAAAGCGGTCAAACTCATAATGTTGGTTGTTGTAATCTTTCATGCCACGGACAAGGTTGTTTTTAACAAAGGCGTCAGATGTCAAGCACTGGGAAAATGCAGAGTTTTTTTGCACCGAATATTCTTTTCCGGCAATTTCTCTTATGCCATCTTCATATGTTTTTTGGTCACGGAAGGCAGTAAAAGCAAATACATTAGAATCACGAAAGTCGTCATTTCTGATAGGGCGGTTAAGCAGCTTGAGTGTAATTGATACCCTAAGCTCAAACCCTTTGTACGCGAGTTGATGCTCGATAATAGTCTTGGTTTCTGTAATCATTCTTCCCAAAAAGAGGTTGTGTATTCTAAAAATTGACCGCTCGAAAACAGCTCTCCTTTCTACGGCGTTCTTTTTATACTGCTCCTGGTAATGCTCGTCAGGTACTATGTTGTTGGCAGTATTTTCTGCTAATCGTTTCATACTAACGCGGATTTCTTCGATGTACCGCTCGGCTAATATGTACAAGCTTACCTGCTGTATGTTTAATGTCTTGCTTATATTTTTTGTAAATTGTGAAACATTTCGTATGTACGTATCTCTATCTTTGATATTGTCCCCCAGTTGGGCGTGCAATTCATTATTTGTCTTGTGTGTTTGGTTTAGCTCTGTTAATCGCCTATCGTCTATTTCTTTATAACGGCGCGTGATATATATCGTGTACACCGTTGTTAGCGCGCTGCAAAGGCCAACAAAAATAAAACTTAATAAAAGTATAAAAAACAGAATCCTGCTGCTTATCTCGTCTGTGCTTAGGCCCACAAAGCCTAGAATAATACCGCCTATTGCTATTATCCATGTTAAAACTTTGCCAATGGTTGTGAGTAGCTTGCTTTTTGTGTTTGTAAAGTCTGAAAAAAGCATAATCATTGCACCTCATATATCGTCAAGTGAAAATGTGGGATAAACAAATAATATAGCAATTCAACTTTAAAATGGTCCCGTCTGTCGTCGAAAAAGCGTTGAAACGTCCGCTATTTTCAACTCGGGCGGGACCGTTTAAAGGGTGAATTGCTATACATGTTATGCTACACATTGTTTTTGGAGAACAATTCCTATTATAACGTGTGTAATTTATATTGCAACAAAATGTACCTGTACTCATGTCCGCAGTTAAAAATGATCGCTTTTGGCCCAATCATCAAAACTGCCATCTTGTAGTTCCCACGCCAATTGAGTATTGTCGCCTATGAATACAACTTCTTAGTATGTTATCCGATTGGACGTTGGCTTTAATACAATTGCTTCATACACCATACTTAAAATTGTCAGGAATCCTTATATACGCTCGAATATGTAAATTTTTTTTACGCTCGACAATACCAGAAACATTGTTGATGTTACCCTCGGCTACAATTAATGATGCATTCTTGTTTTCAATAACAATGCCGATATGGTCATGCTCATGGTCAATGAAAACGTTATCGAACAAAACAATATCTCCGGCCTCGGGTACAAAGTCGTTTCTATTAGCGTGATAATATTCCATGCCAGTATTATTAATGGCTAACTCTTCCCATTGGAGGCAACCAGCAAGACTTGCAGTACATTCACTTGGCCTTGCCGGAATTTTGAATCCAGCCTTTTTGCAACAATAATACACAAAGGCAGCGCACCACTTGCCGTCCGCTTCTTCATTGGTGAATCCAGGAAACAGCTTAACGATAGGCTGGATATTCGCCTCCAGTTTCATAACGGCCCCATGAAAACAACGTAGTGCTTCAACTTTTGCTATATCAGCCAAAATTAATCTCGCAGACATATGGCCCCCTAAAATAAATCACTATGTGTTCCTGTCCGCGTCAGATATAACTTTAGAAGCTGTATTCAACTCTGACCGGAAAGACGTCGTTGGCGGGGTTGAATACAGCTTCTTAAGTATCGCCGACTTCAAAATCCCCATCTTCTACAATCACTTATACATAAAATTTCTCTTTCACAAAATGCTAATTGTCTCCATTGTACCCAAATAATAAATGCAACCAATTTTGCCTTGAATGAAGGACTCTAGCCACAATAATACTGTCGTCCAGCACACGATAAAAAACGATATATGGGTTCACGGCCATATACCTGTACCCGCGCTGTGCACCTGGTGCATCTTCCGACTGAACAGCGGGATATTTGAACGGGAAATCCTTTAAGCCTTTTATAACTGTGTATAATCGTTTGCGTAAATCACTTGCTGCTTTTTTGTTATCAGCGGATATATATGAAAACATTTCTTCTATATCATAATAAGCATCGTCCGATATTTTAATTTTACGCATTTTCAATCCGCTCCTCAATATCGGAAAAAACATCCTCAAAGTCCCGCATCGGTGTGCTTGCCGCAATATCCCTGTCTACCTTGGCAAGCATTTGACCCAACCTGTTTTGCGCCATCATCCTTTGGTATGCTTCAACACTCATTACAACTAAATCCGCTTCGCCATTCTTGGTTAGTAAAACAGGCGCGTTAGACTCACGGCAATGTTTGGAAAACAGATTGTAGTTGTGACGAATACTTGTTGAAGGTTTTACATCTGGCATAAATCCAATCATCATTATCACTCCTAAAGTATTTAATCATTATTATGTAAATATTATAGCATGCATGGTTGAGCGTAACAATGGTACTTTGAAATGCAGAATGAAGATTTTACATGCCGGACAAGAAAAACCGAAAAATGTCGGGACATGCTTATGCTCCCTTGATATAATTTTTTTGGAGTTGTAAAAAACCTTAGAATGGAGATTAAAATGAATTGGGTGGATGATGCACAAAAAGCAATAAACTATATAGAAAGCAACTTGCTAGAAAGCATATCGGTTGATGATGTGGCGAGCCATATCCATTCATCTGCCGATTATTTTGCCCGTGTTTTCAATATTGTGACGGGACTTTCTGTTAGCGAGTATATCCGCAACAGGAGGTTAACACTTGCTGGCGATGAAATAGTAAACACACAAGCCAAGGTTATAGATGTTGCGGGTAAATACGGGTACGACTCGCCGGACAGTTTTACCAAAGCTTTTACACGGTTCTATGGGATGACGCCTACGGCCGCAAAAACATCCAATACTCAACTAGAATGCTATTATCCCCTTTCGATAAAGGTATTTGTTAAAGGTGGTTTTGGTATGAGCAGAAGGATTATCCCCAACATCCCCGTGATTGACAACTATGGCAATGAGGTAAACTACATCATTAACCTACTGGAAGCGACTTTTTCTGCTGCAGGCAAAGAAACAGACAAGGCTGAGCTGGCTGCATACAGTGGCATGAGTAACCGTTTTTGCTGGACAGACGGGGATTGGATGCGCCAAGGCAATGAAGCCATGGGCAGCATCAACGAAACGCCATTTGAAGCAGAGGTAAGACTGCTTAAAGCCATTGGCTGGGTGGCAAAATATTTTACCGTACACCGCCACAAAGATGGCAGCCCGCTAAATACCGACAACGAACAAATCCGGCAAGATTTTGTTGCAGCCATAGACAAGGGCTACCCGGTTTTGTACTTTAATGCAGAGACGCATATGTACAATATTGTTATTGGGTACGAAGACAACGGGCGTAAAATAATATGTAAAAATCACGTCCCTACGCTGGCTGTTCATATAGATTCCGAGACAGTTCTTTTGGCGGACTGGGAAAATACGATAACGGAATATATTTTGCTCAAGGAAAAAGTCGAACTTGCCCCCGAACGGGAGCGGGCGATTGACCTTTTTAAGCTAATTGTATCACTTGCCCGTAGGATAGATGAAATAAACGGGATAAAAATCGGCTTTGCAGCATGGGAGTCGTATTTGCGTATGCTTGAACATGACGATTTTACCGAGTTGACTATTGATGAGTTGGGGATGCCAGATGGTAGGATGTGTGCATATTGCGATGGACTATGTCAACTATATGGCCGAAAAGAAGCATTGCCATATTATAGCGCGCTGGCAATTAAATTCCCCGAATGGCGCGAGGAGCTGGAAGCCGCGGTTGCTGCATTGGATGCTTGCGCTGATTACGGCGGATTTTTGTGGTCGCAAGGGTTTACCATTGACGAAAATGGATATGAAAAATTCCGTGACCCAGCAGCAAGAAAGATACTAGCGGACGAAGGACGCAGGGCAATGCAAAAGGAAATGGATGCAATAGAACAATTTGAAAAAATATTGGCTAAGGAAAAGTACAATAGGTAAACGAAAGGGTGATTATCGTGGGTTTTTCAAAAAATCAAGCACAATTTGATTCCGCAATCCATAGCGCTGTATGGAACGCAGGGCGGCTTATTTTCCCGCTTAGCCACAGCTTGGAAGGTGTCAAAGACGAAATTATAAAGGCTACCTGTACGGATTATTACAACTGCACTGTGGATGGATATGCGGATATGTATGCCAACCCTGATGTTTACGGTCTGCATCAAGATGAAGCCGAGAAATTGTTGCAAGGCAAAAATTGGGGCAAGGCAATAGTCTTGGCAGATATGAATGACGAAAAAGCCAAGATGAAGCAATTTACCATCATGGCAAAACGCGTAGACTTTATACGGCATTTGAATGAAGTGATAAAAAAAGATTGCACTGTTTCAGGTAAAGTCGCGTTTATTTCAGCCGACAGCTATATGAAAATCGTGAAATTTTTCAAATCGCATTGCGGGTACAAAGAAGAAAAATTCCTGGAGTTGCTAAAACGCTTGTCTTTTGAAATCACGTTGGTTAATAATGGGTATGAGTTTGTTAATCCTAAATACCCCGGCATATTTGAAGCAATGATTATGATGCGCGATACCTGTAAAAAGCGCGCAAAAGACCACAAAGGCCCCAACCACAGCAGCCCATATGTTGCAGCGGAGCGCTTTCTTGATTTTCGTGTTTTGAATGATGAATACGAGTGTACACTTGAGGACGCGCTGTACTCCATAGACGACGCAAATAAAAAAGAAATAATGCGCTTAAGCGTGACCCTCTTGCCGTTGGGGTTTGAAGAAAAATGCCGCTTAAACTCGGTTGAGTGGACTTACAATGGCAAAGCCGCTGTATCTTTTGGCGGTATGAAGCCCCACTTGGACATAGGCAAAGAGGGGAGTCCCCGGCATTTAATAAATATCCACTTTGACCGGTGGAACAACTACGGAGATGGGGGCGTAGATATACAGAACAAAAAAATTATAGAGCAAGTGTTTGATGCAATGCCCAATGCAGACCAACTGAAGCGGTTTTGTATTCTTAACCTCAAAAGATGCCGCGAATGCGGATGCAAAAATTGGGGGCCGCCACCTCACGGCCAGTGCAAAATATTATTTGGTAAACGGTTTAGGACATGCGGTGGGAATACAAACATCGGGATAGAGCACTTAAACGAGGACAATTTTGATATAATTGTTGACTTGGCAAAGGCCAAAATAGAGACGCTTAATTTTAATAATACTAATCTCAAGTAAAATGTAAATTTGCCCAAACGAAAAATCACTGATACCTGATATTTTCTATTTGGGCAAATTCTCAGAATTTATTTGAGATTAGTATAGGCAGTAAAAAGGTCAAGACACGAATCAAAATGTCTTGACCTTTTTATTATAGAAAATTTGCTGTGGCTACAACCCTAACCCATCATAGTACTCATATCCTTGAGCCGTTGGAATTCTATTTGCACGGGGTCGCGCTTTGCTTTTTTTACCCGCCCAACACGATACGACGCGATTACACGGTTGACTATACGGGCGATAATGAAGATGCCCCATGCCACCATGAAACCAAAAATGAGATACATCATCGGGTGCATAAGGCCGTTGTAGAGAGACATAATCGCGTCTTCTACCCTGCTGCGGGGGTTGGCCGCAACGTTTAGTTGGTCAAGTGCTTGGATAGCGCGCCTCATTTGCCAATATGCTGGGTGCCTGGCACCATGTATTATGAGATGGTAAAAGACCGAAATAACCGGCCAGGCGGCGATATAGGCCAAGATATGCTTAATCAGGTTTCTTTTTTCTCGTACATTCTTCTTGGCCAGGTATAGCAGTAAGTCGTTGCTTGCCGAGGGGCCCGGTGTATCATCTAGGGCATCGCCTAGATATTCCTCTAGTGGGGTATCCACTTTTGTATCTGGTAGTAAGCGGATAGCAGTGTGGGTATCGTCGTGCCACAATGCGCGTTGTTTGCTTATTAGCTGCCTGGCGCGCTTGGGGAAGGTCATGCCTATTTGTGTACCGCTTTCATCGTAAACGGCTAGTTGTTGTATCATACATATTCACCTCTTGGTTTTATATTAAGCTATAGCAAATCACCCTTTATAAAGTTGAATTGCTAAACATGCAATACATCTGCAGTTTTTTATCATGGGTGCCATCCCCTGTATCACATAAATATGCTTGCCATTAGTATAACACATGGCTAAAATGTGTTGTCATCATATTTTGCGGAGGTATTTATGTCTACAATAAACGAAAATACGGGCGTGTATGAGAAAGCCCAAATTTTATCTGAGGCGCTGCCATATATACAGCGCTATCACGGCAAGACTATTGTCATAAAGTACGGTGGCGGTGCTATGCAGTCTGACGAGTTGTGCCGCCAGGTTATAACAGATGTTATCCTGCTTTCGCTGGTAGGGATACGCACAGTGTTGGTGCATGGCGGCGGGCCGGCAATTAATGAGCACCTGGCCAAGATAGGCAAAGAGCCGCGTTTTGTAAACGGCCTGCGCTACACAGATGCAGAAACTATGGAAGTCGCGCAAATGGTAATGTGCGGCCGTGTTAGCAAACAACTGGCCCAGCTAATAGGCGAGCAAGGCGGCAAGGCGCTAAGCCTTTCTGGGATGGATGGGCGGATGTTTGTGGCAAAAAAAATATCCTCTAGCGAGGATTTGGGGTTTGTGGGCGACCTGACTCTTGTAAACCCAGAGCCTGTGAATTTAGCGTTAAAAGGCGGGTATATACCGGTGATATCCACCGTAGCCTGTGGCGAAGAACCTGGGACCATGTACAATATCAATGCCGATATAGGTGCCGCTGCGCTGGCAATTGCCATAAATGCCGAGAAGCTTATTTTGTTAACAGATGTGCGCGGTATACTACGTGACCCTAAAGACGAAAGCACACTTATACCGGAAGTTGCACTGGCAGATGTTGCCGCACTCAAAGAGTCTGGGATTATATCTGGCGGGTTTATACCCAAGGTAGACTGCTGTGCTGATGTGGTGCGCGGTGGGGTGCCGCGGGCGCATATATTGGACGGGCGTGTACCGCATGCAATTTTGATGGAGTTGTTGAGTGACAGTGGGGTAGGGACTATGATCTACTAAAATTTATACGACTTCTATTACCCAACCCTTGGGTGGGTTGGCAAACAACATAGGCAGTGCAAGCAATAAAGAGCCATTCCCGGGCAGGTATAGCGGCAGGTCTGCCCGGGTGCGTTGATAGTTGTTGCCGCTGGTTACATATTGGTTTTTGGGTGAGTCGGATAGTAGCAGCTCTACTGCAAGAGCGCTATCACCTAGGTTTATTGCGCACATGGCCATCATTGCATAGTCCCAACCCCACATTGTGTCATGTTGCCAACATTGCAGTATTTTGTCCAAGGTAGCTTTCATGATGGCTGGCTGTATCATGGGGCTTTTGAAAAGCCCGTATGCGCCTACCATCATGGGGTGGTCTTGGTTGTATTTTTCATATGTGTCGTGGCATAGGGCGTGGGCTAGGTATAGGCCGTCTTTTATTGCCGGGGGTGCGATATTGCTTGCTATGTCGCGCCATTTTTGTGTGTTGTGCCCCAGGCGGCTGCCCCATTCGCATGCTAAGCTAAGCCCATGCCTGAAATATTCCATTTCAAACATGGGGCTTTTGACTTCTCTTGGGTTGTGCACTTCTTGTGCCGGGATTATGGGTGCAAGCATTTCGTAGTTGCCTGTAGTATCGGGATATAAGAAGCTTACCATAAACTCTGCCAACTGCTTAACCAGCGCCCAATGCTGCTTTAGGAAGGTGTGGTTTTTGTATGTGTTTTGGTGCAGCAGCTCTAACATGTAAATCAGATGCGGCTGCTGCCATACCAGCAGCGGTGCTATATGCGACGGTGCATCCCTGCCGGTATTGGCGGGTTGTTTTGGCCAGCGTAGGCCTTTGTACCCGTTGCTCTTGGCCAGTGCTTTTGCTTGGGGGATGATGCTGTAAAACCATTGTAGGCTTGGCATGAGCTTGTCGCCCAAGTTCCATAAAGGCAGGAATGCGGAGTTCCACAAGTACATTTCTGTGTGAAAGCGGCCGTACCATGAGTTTAGTGTAAGCCCGGTCTCGGCTGGTGGTAGGCTACCCATGGCCTGTATCCTTAATAGATATAGCGAAAGCACCATGCGGCGCTCTAACTCATGGGCGCGTGGGTCTTTTGTTTTGCTAAAGTTGGCTAGGCGTACTGTGTCCCAATACTTGCCCCATGTCTTATTAGCATTGGCTATGACCGTCTCGTAGCATGGGGCCATGCAGTTAGGACTCGTGCCAAAACGGAAAGAAACAGTAATATCACTACATAAGTCAGGGAATATCTCGCATGTATGCGCGGCTTTGTTTATGTGTCCAGCGCCTGTGGTTTGTATGTTTATGTCTACACAATATTTTACATCGTCCATAATCCTGCACGCGCTATGCCCGTCCCACAGGGTTGTATGTTTATGGGGGCTACCCCAGTCAGAGCCGCTTATACTGTGATGCCCATATGGGAAACTTAGTTTTATACCTAGCCCCTTGTGCCGGCTTTTTAACTTTATGGCTATTGTGTCACTTTTTGTGTCACAAGCTGTAGATACTTCTACTGGTTGGCCGTTTAACATGAAGCGGCTGGTTATTGTACCTGTTAGCAGGTCTAACTTTTGGTGTGGGTTGGTTATGTGGGCTTGGGTAATAGCTACACCGCTTGCAAGGCATAGGCTTATGCGCCCCAAGTTAAACTTATGGGGGTTGTGCCTTAGCCAGTTGTAAACTTCCTCGTTGCCGGGCATTGCTTTAACAGGGTAGTAAACCGTGCGCCCTGCGTGTTGGTAGGGGGTAAGAGCTAGATCTTCCCACTGATATTGCTTGCCGTCTTTTGTTGGGGCGGTATGCCAGCCCCAGTTACTCATGGTGCATAGTGGGAAGTTGCTGGCGGCGTATGTATCATACAGGGTTTGCAAGCCCGTTATGTCGGCTGTAAAGCAAAATTCCCCATTGCCTACAGACAATGGGGAACATGTGGACATAGCGGTCAAAACCGGGTTATGCCTTTGTACAATTTTTTTCTTATTTAACAACTCTAATCCACCATAACAAACAACCCGCCCAGTATGTCGATGCTTCTATTGCCGTCTTCATCTACTATAAATATTACCGGCATAGTTCCTACAATCCAGTTGCCGTTGTATTCTACAAGTGGGGCTTCGGATAGGCCAATATAGGTGTGTATTGGCTGTATTATGGTTATTACAGGGTTGCCCAGCGCGTTAACGCCAACAATAAGCTGTAAAACTAAAGCGGCCTCGTTTGTGACTTGTGGTTTAAAGACATAAACACCAACCCAGTCGCTAAAGCCTTCTGGTGGCGCAAATGCATCGTCGTCACCAGCGTCAATTCTTGTGGTTGTAAATTGCTCTCCACCATTGGTATGAGTCACAGTTGGCTCCCCGTCTACCAGCTCGAAGGAGTAGTTGCCGGCAATACTGTCAAAAGTGCCATCCGGCAGCGGTGTTAGCTCGAATGTTATGCCACCGTTTGACCATGTGAGCGTACCGTCTATTATTGTCATCTCCCAAATGCCTGACTCGCCAAAGTGGTAAAGCCCTTCAAACGCCGCAAGCGCTATAAGTTCTTCTTCAGAGAGTGCTAGTGCACCATCTGTAGCATCTTGGCCCGGTGGTGGCAGCAATGCAGGCGCGATACCGGTCTTTTCGGTTATTGCGGTTTCCATCACTGTTATTGCAAGTGCGGAAGCAATTAGTATGCCAGAAATTGTGTTAGTAGAAACAAACACGCCCAATCCTGTTTCTTGGTCGATTAACATCTCGGTGTGGAAGTGTGTAATGTTCCCGCCATGCCCTACAAGTTCAAGGTCGCCTACGAACATGCGCAAAAAGCCAAGGCCATAGTCTATAACGCCTGGTGCCATGACAGAATGTGTCTGCTTCATATAGCCTAGTGCCTCTTGTGAAAGCAGGGCTTCACCGCTGCCAATAGCATGCATAAATATTGCCATGTCATGCGCACTAGAAAGCAGGCCGCCGGCACCTATGGGTGAAACGGTGTGCATCACATCTTGTACGCCCAATGTGGTATAGGCCATAGATACATTGGTAAGCCCTGGCGTAAACTCGAATGTGGACCTTTCCATGCCAAGCGGGGCAAAAATTGTTTCGTTTGCATGAGCTGTAAAGCCTTCGAAATAGTTATCATATCCCATTACCCGTGCAACAAGGATAGAAAGCAATGTCCAGCCGTTGTTAGAATAGTCAAATGCCATACCGGGTGGGAAAACAAGGTCACGTGTAGGCAACCACTCTAAAAGGTTGTTCATGTGGCCGTGGTATTGTTCTTCGCCGGTGATAAGCCACCCATACAGCTTATTGCCTGGGATGCCGGCGGTGTTGGTCAACAGCATACGCACTGTAACGTCATCTGAGTCCCCGCCCAGCACCGGGCTTGGGAGCATGCTAAACTCTGGAATATAGTGTACAAGCGGTGTGTCAAGGTCAATAAGCCCCTGCTCAACCAGTTGCATGATGGCGATGGCCGTAAATGGCTTGGATGTGGAGCCTACTTGGAACAGTGTATGCTCGTCTACAGGCAAACCGCCAACGCTGTCTGCATAGCCAAAGCCATGTGTCCATGTAAATCCTGTTTGTGTATCTACGATGGCCATTGTAAGGCCGGTTACACCCACAGCCTCCATAAATGCCGGTGCTGTTGCCATTGCGGTTGCTGTGGTTACTGCAAGCTCGCCCAGTGGCTCGGTATCGGCCGCTTGGGATTGATATGGGAATGAGATGTTAAAGTCAACTTTACCCTCTGTGTAGAACAGTGCTAAGTCCACAATAGAAATACGCGCAACGCCGTTGGTTACGGTTATTGGGGTGCTTAGCGGTACATCATACGAGTTGAGGGTGGCGGCATATGCGCCTGGGGTAAATACCCACTCGTCACCATTGGGCATAACAATAACAGCCACGCCGTCTACCCAGTCAACAGACGCACCCGCGTCTTCAAAAATAGTACGCAGTGGTAGAAGCATCATGTCTTCTGCCACATTTGCATGCACAATAGACGCGCTTGCAAACATCATAGAGACGGCCAATACCAGCGCCGTGACTCTTTTGGTGAAATTTTTCATTTCATCTCTCCTTTGTTTGTGCCGATTCTAATTAGAATCGGTATTAATGCTTGTTTATAATAAACCCAAACAATGCACCGCATACTCCTCCTACTATGTGGCTCATATATGCGATGTTGTCGTCTAGGGTTGCGGCAGAAAAAATTTCCCGGCCCAAGTATATGACTATGGCCACAACCAGTGTAAGTGGTATGCGGCCTTTTTTGAGGTTGGTGAAGGAGCTTAGCAAGATAAGCATAAACACAATACCACTGGCCCCAAGCTTGGCATAAGGCGACATCATGACCCACAATAAGCCCGTAACAAAGGCCGTGACCACCATCATGATAATCATGGACTTGGCACCATACTTTTCTTCTAACATGGGGCTAACCAGCAGTATAATAATGAAGTTATTGAGGTAATGCGCGTAGCCGGAATGCCCAAGTGCATGAGTAAACAGGCGCAAATACATTAGCGGGTCCGTGAGTGGGGCGCGGTATACCATAAACAACAGCCGGTTGGATGCGCCGTCTGTCTGGTGGGCTAAGAACAATGCCAGGGCAGAAAGTAACGCAAAGGTTAGGGTTACCGGGGCGTTGTATTGTATACGTTTTAGGGGGTTCATGAAGTTCCTCCAAATCCTGTAAGCGGTTGCATCAAAACTGGGATGAAATCGCCTTTACCAATTGTATCAAAACCGAGAAAATAAAACCTTTATCATTTGTATCAAAACCGGGTGCGGTCAATACCGCTTCTATGACAAAGGCAGCGTTAACTGCTCGTCCGCGGCAAAGGCAAGCGCGGGCGGCGTCAGTCCCAAGTGGGAATATCCAAGCCGTGTCACGACTCTACCCCTGGGGGTGCGCTGTATAAGGCCCAACTGTAAAAGATACGGCTCAGCCACGTCTTCTAGTGTGCCGGCTTCCTCGTCTATGCTGGCAGACAGGGTATCTAGCCCTACCGGCCCACCGCCAAACTTTTCTATAATCGCTAATAGTATCTTCTTATCTACAGAGTCCAGCCCCATTGGGTCTATTTCTAGCATGTCTAGAGATGACTTTGCAACTTCTTGCGTGATTATACCGTCGTAGCGCACTTGGGCAAAGTCCCTTACGCGTTTTAGTAGGCGGTTGGCTATACGCGGCGTGCCCCTGGCCCTACGGGCTATTTCTTCGGCGCCTTCTGGTGTCATGCCTACATCCAGCACCTTGGCAGAGCGCGTTACTATTGTTGCCAGCTCCGCCACCCTATATGGCTCTAGGTGATGCACAACGCCAAAGCGGTCACGCAGCGGGGCAGTCAAAAGGCCTATGCGCGTGGTTGCCCCTACCAGTGTAAAGCGCGGCAGGTCCAGCCTTATGCTTCTTGCACCTGGGCCCTTGCCTATGACTATGTCTAGTACAAAGTCCTCCATAGCTGGGTACAGTATTTCTTCTATGTTGCGGTTGAGCCTGTGTATTTCGTCAATAAATAGGAAGTCGCCTTCGTTTAAGTCGTTTAATATCGCGGCCATGTCGCCTGGGCGTTCTATTGCTGGGCCTGCGGTTACGCGCAAACGGGCGTTCATTGCACTTGCTATTATGCCAGAGAGTGTGGTCTTACCCAGCCCCGGCTGGCCATAAAGCAGTACATGGTCCAATGTCTCGCCACGGCCAAGGGCCGCCTGTACGAAGACTTTCATGTTTTCTTTAATTTTTTCCTGACCGATATACTCGCCGAAGTGGGCGGGGCGAAGTTTTAGCTCTATGTCTTCGTCTTCTTGCTGGTTGTAACCGGTTGTGTTGAGACGGTCTTCTGTCATATATGATACTTGCCTCCTTCGTCGGCAAAGGTCTCTATCTTGCTAGCTTTTTAAGAGATTGACGGATTATTTGGTCTGCTGATGTATTTTCGTCTGCTACTTCAAGCACTGCCTGCATAGCCTCTGCTCGGCCATAGCCCAGGGCGAGTAGTGCGTCCATTGCATCTTGTTTTTCGCTTCTGGGGCCGGGGGCGCTTATGCTTGTTGCTTGTTCATCGCTGCTATTTTCCCATGGGTCTGTAGTTTTTATTTTGTCCCGTAACTCTAAAAGTACGCGCTGGGCGGTTTTTTTGCCAACGCCGGGGGCCTTGCTTAGGGCTGCTGCATCGTCTGCTACTATAGCTATAATTACCTGCTGGGGAGACAGTGTGGATAATATGCCGCTGGCTACCTTTGGCCCTATGCCTGACACAGATATCAAAAGTGTAAACAGCCGAAGCTCCTCCTGGGTAAGGAAGCCATGAAGGGACTGCCCGCTTTCGCTTACTTGCATATACGTAAATAGCTGGACTTCGCTTCCACGGGACGGCAGCCGGCTAAGTGTAGAAGACGACACGTGGACTTGGTAGCCCACGCCATGGGCATCTATTATTGCAGTATGGTCACTAACATAGGATAGCGGGCCTTTTATGTATGCTATCATGGTTGTTTTAGGCCTCCTTTGTTGGTTGGGTAAATAGGGTGGTATGACATGTGTAAAATATACGCGTTGTTAGTGATTATAGCATCTTTGGAATGACGTATGCTACAATGCAAGCGCAAACAGCTTTGCAAAGAGGGGTATCATACATGTTTCATGAGATAATAAAAAAAATATCTGCCATGTCGCTTCTTATCGCAGTTGTTATAGCTCTTGCTTGTGCATTTGTGACTGGCATACTTGCAAATACTCAGCAGATGGATACGCTAAATACCTTTTCTGGTGGGCTTCCGCTGACATGGTTTGAGTATTACTATCCACTGGATGTAGATCTAAATCTGCGGTATGTGATAAGCAATTTTCATATGCATTATATGAAAATAGACTTGTTGGTACTTGTGATTAATATTGTGTTAATAAACTTGGTGATAGGTAAGTTGCTTGCTTTTGTAGTGTGGGTGCATTTCATATTGAAAAATCAACAATGCAATGCTAGAATTGGATAGTGGTAAAATGTCATAAAAGTGATGGAAAAAAGAAAAAATTATCTTACATGGTTTGTACTTCGGATAAGGAGTTTAATACGTGAGAGTACAAAAACAACCACCAGAATATTCTAAGCAAGCTAAAAAATATCTGGAGAGCTTAGATGCTAAAAATCAACAAAGGATTAAGAAAAGTATCGAAAAAATACCAGATGGTGATATCCGGAAATATATAAGCAACCCAGATTATTCAAGGTTGCGTGTAGGTGATTATAGAATTCTATTTAAATGGGTCAGTGATACACAAATCCTCGTAGCTGTGATAGATAGCAGAGGGCAATCATACAAGAAAGGGATATAAATATGAATATGATGATGGAGTTACAAAAAACAGTTGAGCGCCTTGATGATAATGGGAAATTATTGCTATTGGAAATTGCAAAACGGTTTTTGCTTAGTGATGATTGGGATGATGATGTCTTGTCCGAAAATGATATACATCTTATATCGCTCGCTGAAAATGAATATATCAATGGAGAAACAACTAGCCACAATGATATAAAGTGGAAATAACCGAGATATAGCGTTTAAATATAAAAACAGTCCGAAGCCGTCGCCGAAAATAGCGGATGAATCAACGTTCTTTCGGTGACAGCCTCGGATCGCTTTAAATTAGACCACTATAGTTCCAACGCATTTTCATGCGCTGCGTCCTTTAACATGCTAAGCCCCACTAGCCTTCTTAGCAACCTGCCCATTAGCATAATTAAGCTTAATAAGGATACTATACCCCGTCTCTGTTTGCTCCATGTCAAACTGCGTGTCAATACCGGAGTTGCGCACCATGTCCAAGTTCTCTTTAATAGAGTTGGTAAGGATGCGTATATCCCGTATGTACGCCTTAAAAGGTGCAGAGCCACGCACGGTCTTGGCTGCGGGGGAGAGGGTAGCCTCTATTAGCGCTTCTGTCTTGCGCACGGTTAGGCTTTGTTTTATGACTTTTGACAGGATTTCTAGCTGCATTTCTTCTGTGTCTAGCTTTAGTAGTGCGCGGGCGTGGCGCTCTGTTAGGGAGTTGTCTATTATTAGCCGCTGCACCGTCTTTGGAAGGCGCAGTACACGTAGCTTATTGGCGATGGTGGACTGGTTTTTGCCTATGCGGCTTGCCAGCGCCTCTTGGGTGAAGCCGTAGTCCAGCATAAGGTTGGCCAGGCCTTGTGCTTCTTCAAAAAAATGCAGATCTTGGCGTTGTAGGTTTTCTATCATAGCCAGCACTGCGCTGTCATGGTCTGTAATATCTACAACTATGGCTGGTATAGTGGCCAACCCTGCCAGTTTGCATGCACGTAGGCGGCGCTCGCCAGCTACTAGTTCGTACCCCGCGCCGTTAATGTGGCGCACGCTTATGGGCTGAAGTACGCCATATGTCTGGATGGATACTGCTAGTTCTTCCAGGCCTTCGCGTTCAAATATGCGGCGTGGCTGGTAGGGGTTGGTGTTTACTATCCCCAAAGGCAAATGCAAGATTTCGCCGCCACGGGCAAAATGTGGTGAATGTTTTGCTACCATGATAGTCACTCCTTCTATGTTTGTATGAGAAGCTATACTGCAAGCTCGTCAAATGTAAATTTATGCCATTATAGCACTGGGCAAGTATGGGCAATTAATATGCACAATAATGGCAATTGTGTGGACGCGCCAGTCTTCTTCATAAATCCCTATCATAAGATGGGGGTTTTTGCGTTTATACGCGAAATATGACGCATTAGTGTATGTGATACGACATGGTTGTACGCAATAGAACGCTTGTACTGTTACTTAGTACTACCGCATATATTTTATGGACGAGGTTGCTGTATAGAATAAGCCCCATTAAAGGAGCGATATGCATTGAAGGAATCAACAATACCAATGGGTCTAACCCCAGCCGAAGCGGAAGCCTCTGCCCGCAACCATGGCACCAATGCCCTTACAAAAAAAGCCAGTGTTGGGTTTGTAAAGCGGTATATTGCCAGTTTTGGTGACCCTATAATTCGTATTTTGCTTGTGGCTCTTGGTGTTAACCTTTTATTATTATTTAGGGATGCTAATTGGTATGAGTCCGTTGGTATTGCGGTAGCTGTGTTGTTGGCTACCCTCATATCTACCCTTTCAGAGTATGGTAGCGAGTCCGCATTTGACAAGCTGCAAGAAGAAGCCGCAAATATTAAATGCCGTGTAAAACGTGACGGTAAGGTATCGCTGATGCCTATTGCTGATATCGTAGTAGGGGATATAGTGTATGTACAAGCTGGGGAAAGAGTACCGGCAGATGGCATGCTTATAAATGGCGAAATTTCTGTAGACCAGTCCGCACTCAACGGTGAAACACGTGAAGCGTATAAATACCCCCAAGGGCCACACGATAAAGATACGGCCGAGCCGCATATGGACTTTCTTTCCCAGAGCGGCTTGTATAGGGGCAGTGTGGTTGTGGGCGGCGAAGGTATTATGATAGTGACCCATGTAGGTGATTCTACATTCTATGGGCGGTTGGCATTGGATGTCCAAGAAGATACGATTGTGAGCCCCCTAAAAGCAAGGCTTACACAGTTAGCCAAAAATATCAGCTATTTTGGATACGCGGCGGCTGTTGTCGTTGCCGTTGCCAACCTGTTTAATGGGATTGTCGCAGCCAACAATTTTGACATGGTATTAATAACTGCACACTTAGCCAACCGCAGCCAACTAATAAGAGACATAATGCAAGCGCTAACACTGGGCATAACAGTTATAGTAATGGCCGTACCAGAAGGGCTGCCGATGATGATAACCGTAGTACTGTCGGCCAACATGCGGCGGATGCTTAAGGACAATGTACTAGTTAGGAAACTCGTAGGGATAGAAACATCAGGCAACTTGAATATATTGTTCACAGACAAGACAGGCACCCTTACCAAGGGCCAGTTAGAAGTCATGACTTTTATAACCGCAAGCGGGCACAAGATAGACGGCCATGTGCTACAAGACATTACCCCCCTGTACAGGCGTGTAGCGCTTAACTGCTACTACAATAACTCCGCACAAATAAGCGTAAAAAAACTCCGCTCTGTAGCCATAGGCGGCAACTCTACAGACCGGGCACTGCTAGAATATGTAATGAGCGATGCCTCAAGGCTGCCAGTGTACGAGAAGGGGTTTGTTAAACCGTTTAACTCCAAGGACAAACTATCTATCACGCAAATATCATCACTGGGCGACCGCAAGGCTGGGACTGGCCGCAGGCATGAAACTTTGGTGCTTATAAAAGGCGCGCCAGAGGTATTACTATCCGGGTGCCGCTATGCCTACAACCAAGACGGTGAACGTGTACCATTTACACATGCCGCACAAGTAAGGCAGATGTTGTCCTCCCAAGCTAGGGAAGGTGTGAGACTGCTGGCACTGTGCGAGTCATCAAGCACAGACATAGCCCTGGGCAACCTTACCCTGGTTGGCTTCTTGGGCATAAGAGACGAAATACGCCGCGAGGTAGGTCCCGCCATCCGCGAAGTTGTGGGCGCAGGGGTACAGGTGGTAATGGTAACAGGCGACAACCGCGAAACCGCAGTAAGCGTAGCCACCCAACTAGGCTTGATATCCACAGGAGACGACAGCCGCGTACTAACCAGTCACACCCTAAACCGCCTTAGTGATGCAGAGTTAAAAAAGCGCCTGCCGCATATACGTGTAATAGCGCGGGCACTACCACATGACAAAGGCCGCCTGGTACGCATGGCGCAAGAGCTTGGCCTGGTTGTGGGTATGACCGGAGACGGGATAAACGATGCCCCAGCACTAAAAAAAGCAGATGTAGGCTTTGCAATGGGCGACGGGACAGAGATAGCAAAAGAAGCCAGCGACATTGTAATACTAGACAACAACTTCGCATCCCTGGTAAAAGCCATACTATATGGCCGTACAATATTCAAAAGTATACGCAAGTTTTTAATCTTCCAGCTTACTATCAACCTTTGCGCGGTGGGTATATCTGTACTGGGGCCGTTTATAGGTGTTAACTCACCGGTAACGGTTATTCAAATGCTATGGATTAACATGGTCATGGACACACTGGCTGGCTTGGCCTATGCCGGCGAAGCACCCCTGCGCGAGTACATGAAAGAAAGGCCCAAAAAACGTACAGAGCCTATAATCAACAAATATATGTTTAGCCAAATAATATCCACTGGGTTGTATACTACATTTTTGAGCTTGATATTCTTTAAGCTGCCCTTTTTTGCCGCGGCCTTCCGCAACGATGATAGGTACTTGCTAACTGCATTCTTTGCACTATTTATTTTCGCGGGGGTGTTTAACAGCCTCAACGCACGTACTCACCGTATTAACCTGCTGGCACATATCCGGCGCAATAAGTTGTTTGTGGGTGTCATGCTTGCAGTCGTAGTTATACAGGTGCTGCTGATATATTATGGCGGTGTGGTGTTTAGGACAACGGGCTTGCGCGTTGGTGAGTTGGTTATGGTAGTAGCGCTTGCATCTACAGTTATATTATTTGACCTAGGGCGTAAGTTTGTAATGCGTGCCTATAACAGGAAAGGATTTATTTAAACATTGCAGTCCCGCTTCTCTGCTGCGGTGAGGTAGCGCCACTCCCCGCGTTGCAAGCTTCCAAGTTTGACTGGGCCAACCTCCACTCTTTTAAGGGATATTACATTGTGCCCAATAGCCTCGCACATTTTACGTACTTGCCGGTTGCGGCCCTCTAGGAGCCTAATGCGAAGTTTTGCGTTATGCTCCTTTTTTATTATTTCTACTTCACATGGTGCGGTAACCTGCCCGTCAACCATAATGCCACTGCGGAACTTAGCCAGCGCTTCACGTGAAGGGGTACCCTTTACTGTGGCTAGGTAAGTCTTGCTTACACCATGCTTGGGGTGTGTAAGGCGCTGGGCCAGCTCCCCGTCGTTGGTAAGCAGTATTAGCCCGCTGGTGTCATAGTCCAGCCGCCCAATAGGGAAGCATGGTGTACCGGCAGGGATACAGTCCATGACAGTGCGCCGGTTAAAAGGGTCAGTCACGGTTGTTACCACACCTTCAGGCTTGTGAAGTGCAATGTATATTTTGGTGCTTATAAGCTCGCAAGCACGGCCTTTTACCGTAACAGTGTCACTGCTAGTGTTTGCGCGTGCACCCAGCTCTGTGATGGTAATACCGTTTACTGCTACATCTCCAGCCAGGATAAGCGCCTCCGCTTTCCTGCGGGATGCTACTCCTGACTGTGACAGCCATTTTTGTAATCGTATCTCCATAAGTTAATACTCCTTATTCCGGTAATTTGTATGACGCTGCTTTTCTTTTTTCTATATGGTACCAGGCAAAAATAGAAACTCCCCTAAATGCCGCTGTGGCGGATATTGCCACCCACACGCCAAGCAGCCCAAGCGGCGTAAAGCGCGATAATAAAAACGCAAGCGGTACGCGTATCACATTTGAAGCAATGCCGGTAATAGAAGGTGGCAACGTACGGCCCTTGCCCCTAAATGCATTGGTAGCCACAAATTCCAGGTTAGACAGCACCTGGCAAGCAGCAAGTATGCGCAAGTTTAAAACAACTAAGCGTACCATGTCCGGGTCATGCGCAAACTCCGGCAGGAAAGCCGCAATAATAACAGGGCTGCCAAACCATAGCACACACGCCACAAGCGCGCCCCACCCCAGCATAAAAATAGTAGTATAGCGCACACCTGTATTAATACGTGTGTGTTTGCCGGCACCAAAGTTTTGCCCTACAAAGGCAGTAAGGGCCGCCCCAAAACCCGCACCCACCAGCCAAGAAAGTGACTCGACTTGGGTGCCTACCCGACTAATAGACACAGCAAAAGCCCCAAAGGCAACCTCAAAATAAGTGGTAGCCATAGTAAGAAGGGGGAACAATGTATTTTCTAAGCACACTGGCCAAGTAAGGCGGAAAATATCGCGAGACTTGCCACCGGCAATGTCTGCACGTATAGCCGCAAAGTCAAACCTGGCTGTAAGCTTAAAAACCTCAAACGGCCGGCCCCTAAAACGCTTGACAGCAATAGCCATGGCGATCATAACGGTGTACTGTGCCGCAACACTGGTAATACCAGCTCCAACAACACCCATATCCAGCACTAGTATAAAAATAGGGCTTAAAATCATGTTTAAAACAATACCGCAAGAGCTAATAACAAACGGTGTGCGCGAGTTGCCAGAGGCATTGAACGTCCCACTCAAAGACGATGTAATAAAACTAGCCGGTATCCCAAAAGCCATAATACCCAAGTACGTAATTGTATACGCAGCAACATTTGCCTCCTGAAACCTAAAAAGCCCAATTAACGGGCCACGCAACACAAACAAGAACGTACCATACAATATACCCAACCCAGCAGCAAGAAACAGCGCCGTACGCGCATATAAATATGCATCAGGTATGTTGTCACGCCCTCGCGACTGGCTGACCCCTATTTCTGCCCCAACACGGCCAACCAGCATAAGCCCAACAGACAGCCAAATAAACAAACCTGCCGTGCCAGTTGCCGCAATGGCATACGCATGGCTGCTGGACTGCCCAAGCCAAAACATATCTGTGAGGCTATGGGCCATATGCATAAACTGCCCACCTGCTATGGGCAAAGACAAACGTAGTAGAGCTTTGACAATATTACCTTGTGTTAAATCGCGGTTTTTCATTGATTACTCCAATAAGAGGCTATAAGCATAGCTTCATATAATATTCAAAAGCCGACAAATCATATCACAAAGGTGTTTTGTTTTAAAATATGAACAGTCTCATCCTATAAATCTCAAGCATTAGCAATATATATCCAATAAAAAAAGACGGGTTTTCACCGTCTTTTCCTATTCTACATACTAATCAACAATATCAATCAAAATAAGCTTTCATATCATTACTAGATATAATTTCTATACCTCTAGCACCACCGTCCCAAGTTACCACTGCGCCAAAAAATTCAACTACAAACCTTAGCGGTACCATTGTGCGGTTGTTTTGCATTATGGGGCGTATGTCCATAGTCTGGGTTGGGGCATTGCCAGCAAGGTCTGTTATTGTAAAAGAATCAAGCGACAACACCAACCGCCTAAGGTTGGCTACATAAGAAATTGTAAACTCGCCAATATTGCTGGTATCTACCGCGAAAATCATATCTCGGTTACCAATACCACCGCCAATTATTGCACTGTCATGAAGTGCCACAATCCTATGGTAGTTTGCCCCGGCGGCAATATGACCAGACAAATCTGCAAAAATAGTGTAGTACACGCCAGTTATCCGTAACAGGCCGGGCAGTTGGTCATTAAGAATGCGGTTTAAATCTGCATCAGCTACAGAGAATGATATATCCGCTGTCACAAAACCTTCTGTTGTGTCAGGTGCAGATGTTTCGATATTGATGTCTATGTCACTTGACCCAATAAGCGTTTCCAATTCCGTTTTCATCCGCTGTGATAATTCTACCCACACTAGCGGCAAGGCCGGTGGTGGAGTGGGGCTAGGTACAGGAGTGGGGACTGGGGTAGGGCTTGGCTGGGTTGGTGTAGGAGCAGGTGTCCACCCATAGTCGTCGTCACTTGAAGACGATGGGGAGAAGGTAGGCGAGGGATGTTGCGTTGGGGGCGGCTGTTGTAATACGGGCAATTGTACCGTTAATGTGAAAGTATGAGTAGCGTTTGGGTTTATGCCGTTTGCTGCTGTTATGGTGACGGTGTAAGTCCCTGCTGCTAATCCCCCCGCAATGTTGAGCCTGTTGTGCGCGACGTCCCATGTGATAAGGCCGGTACTTAGGGCAACATTTATCGTCACCGTGGGTACGGGGTGGCCTGTTATATTAAAAGCGCCGCTAACTGTTGCGGCATAACCTCTTGTTAGTGACATGGCTGTAGGCCCGGTGATGGTGGGTGCGGCGGGCGGCGTGGTTACTGTAATGTTAAAATCTTGCACATAGGGTGTCCCAACTGCCATACCGTCTAAGATTGTTGCCCTTACGGTTACTGTCCCTACCGCTGTGGTGTCAAGAGTGTTGCCTGTTATTGTTGCGCCTGTAGCTCCTGCATCTTGCACACTCCATACGATGGTTTGGTTGGTGGCATATGATGGGGCTACTGTACTTGTTAGGTTAAGCGGCACAGCCGCTAATGTGGTAGTTGGTACGTCTGTTATGTTGGTAACGGGGGCGAAATTGGCTGGGAATACTGCTGTCACCACGTTGGCCGTGCGGGTCACGCTTGTAGCACCTGCTATGGTAAAGCCGGGATTGGCTACTCCATTCAAAGTCCAGCCTGTTTGCGGAGATATGGTTATCTCCGCCCGGTATGCCGTGTTGGCTGTAAAAGCTGCCCCAGCAAGTGCGCCTGTTGTGTTGTTAAACCATGAGATGGAAGCCGTCCATTGACTGCCGCCGCCTGTCATACTAAACCCTGCCGGGCTTGCCACACTAACATTTACGCTTGCGCCATCAACCATGAGCCTGATATATCTACAGAACGTGTATTACCTGTTCCCGATATGCCGGTAACTGTAACACCACCCGATACTGTGACATGGCTTGCAGTAAGGCTGGTTGGGTTAGCACTGAAATTTAATAGCAGTTCGGATGTTGTGGTTGTGCCTGCTGTGCCATCGGCAGATACGCTAGTAAATGTTACCGGTGCAACCCATTGAGCCGTAATTGTCCTTGAGCTGGTGACGTTTGTGTAACTTCCATCCCACGCTTCAAACACAAAACCAGAACGGGTTAATCCCGCTGGCTGGCTTGCATTATCAACATTTACAACAGCTTGAATAAGGGGCTGCCCGCCTGAATGACTGCCGCCGCCTAAGTTAAATGTAACAACATGAAGTGTGTTGCTGCCAACGAATGTGCCGCTGCCTGTAATTGTGCCGCTGTTACTTACTGTGCCAGCATTGCCAAACGTGCCATTATTTATGAAAGTACCACTGTTGACAAGCATCATAAAGGAGACGGCGTTAAGAGTAAGATTGCCATTATTTATAATCGTTCCTTGGTTTGTAAAACTCCCATTAAAGTCAATTTGATGGTTTATAACAAAAGTTACACCACTAAACATAGTTATATTATTGAGTATAGCGAAACCTGCTGTAGTGGTAATAGTTCCGGTTCCGGCAGTATTCGCCGCAGTAAGGGCAGACTGAAACTCCAAAAAGCTACTTACGCTTGCATCTACTAGGGGCACAACCCGAGGGATTATACTGGAAAGGAAGGTTTTATACCTCGAAAAAAACACAGGCAGAAAGGGGCTATACGGCACAGATACAGCCACACGGACACCCAAACTGGATAAAGGCTATGTACAACAGTGGGCATACTCTAATGAACCACCAACAGGGTAAAGCCCAAAAATCCACGAAGGAGGTAAGAATATCTTACATCAGCCTATCCGAAATTTCAAGAACAAAAGGGGGAATGTCATGCAAAGTTGCGTAGAAAAAACGAGCAACACGCAAGGCGAAAATCCCCAAA
>WQVY01000039.1 GCA_009785605.1 Defluviitaleaceae bacterium
AGTTCGTTTTTCAAACGAAACTCGCTCATTTTCAGTCGGCAGATATGAGATAAATGCCTCAATGAGTAGCATTATTGCCTTTTCAGATGCTACGCCTATAGTAATTGTTGCAGAAAGCATCCGTCCATTGTTATAGCCGTATATACTTTCCTCGGCATACATATAAATCACATCATCAACGTTCGGAACGTCATTTTTTAATCTCATCAAAAGCCTGTAGGGTCTGATGGTATAGGGCTATCTTCCAAGACAGCTTTTCTGCCATATTCGGTAAAATAAAAGGCATTTACGTGCTGTTGCATATTGCCATTTTCAGTTTTCACGCCGGACGGTATCAGAATGCCAAACCGCACTAACTCCCAAACCACTTCGCCAACAATTCGTAGCTGGAAGTCGTGTACTTCCTCCAAGTTACCCCTTGAACTTTATCAATCAAGGCTCTTTTTACTGCCAAATCGTATACGCAATTTACTATCGAATCAATCTGTACAGCGACTTCATCATCCTTGCTTGTACGCTGATATGCTGGTGCATTGCCTTTGGCATACTCTTGTATCACTTCATAGGCTAAAGTCTTTGCGACATTCAACTCAAGTACGCTTATGTCAAAAACATTGCGATTATTGTTTATATTCATAAAAGCACCTTGCCTTACTGTAATTATTGGTCTTGCGTTTCAGTTTCGTCTGCATTTATCACGTCAACACTTTCTTTTTCCTCGATTTGCTTTGTATTTCCTTGGTTTCTAAGGCCAGATATAAAGTTTTCAAAAAACTCTCGTTGCTCGTTTACAGCACTTGCAACATCCTTCATCGACTCGTTCATATTGTTTACGCTAGTAGCGGCATTTGACACAAAAGTATCCATGCCCTGTTCTTTCCAAAACCTATGCAAAGCATCGAGTGTTCCTGTCATTTGCCTATCACCAATTTTGCGATACCTATAGCCAAAGCCATCAAATGTTAAATTTTCTTGCAAATCTCTAAATGATGATGCCAAAACACGTTTATCAATTGAAATAACATCAACAGGCAAATACTCATCGTTTATTATTTCTGGCTTTCTCTTGTACGTCGTTTTGCCCTTCTCATCTGTTTTCGGCATATCTGTTATAGCTATCTTATACTCATAACAAATTTGCTGACCTGCTATTGTTAAATAGTTTATTGTGCAATGAAACTCTGTCTTAACAATTTCCTTCTTATCAATGCAGTTCAAGCGAATTTGCCGCTGTTCGTCACTATGGACTCTTAGAAAAATCCGCTCATTTTTACGAAGTAATTTTACAGAATTTGTAGAATCGCTAGGCTTTTCTGCTTCAGTATCTGTTGTCAGAATCGTAGTTGTTGTAATATTTATGTGTTCGATACGATTATTGCCTTCGTTACAAATTGAAAATATACAATGCATTTCATTTTCGCGAGATTCATCGTCATAAAAGCCAAATCCATCTTTTTTAGATGACAATAACAACATTCTCTCGTCATCTCCATCTAGCAACAATTTCTCTCTAATATCTAAAAAAGTTGAATACCTAACAGACGGTTTAATCAAAGACATTGCATTTTGCTTTCTTTCTTCGTCTCTAGTTTCCTCATACAGTTCTCTAGTCTTTTTGTTTGTGTACCAAACTGCTATTACCGTTGACAAAATAGTGAGTATTCCCACGCTAATGGTTACTCCAAATATATTCCAATCTGTTATTGTTTCTACTAAAACAGGGATGGAGTCGGGTTCAGGATGCGTCACTATTCTTGTTACTATGAATGTTATACCTATAACTGCAATCAGCAAAATAAAACCAACAATCAAGGTAGCAAAAATTACTCCCCATACTTTCCTATCTGTCAAGAAGTCAAACAACTTTGAATCAAACATAATGAACCCCCTAAAATAATTTCATCTCTATATCCCTGTCTTTAAGGATATAATGGGCGTTGCTCATTGCGGCACTATCCTTGAACGCCTCCTCGGCAGCAATTATTTTCGCTGGGGCAATGTCTGCCACGACGCTAACGGCATCTGTTTGAAAGTTTCGGGTTATGAATTTTAGGTTCACCTACCATCACCATCTTCCATTTTTGCATCAGAGAAATTTGCGCGTATGTTGTCTTTTAATTCTTGTGCGAGTTGTGAAGGGCTTTCCCAAATTATTGTCCGATAGTGCTTAATATCAAAATGCAGGCCGTGTTTATCAAACCACTCTTTTTTACAACTACGAATAACTGTACGCCCAAGACCTTGTGCATACCCAGCCTCCCAATAAGCACCGTTATTCCCAAAAGTAAAATCCACGACCACAAATTTACTCTTTTTTATTTCTACTATGATTTCATCAGTTATCCCATTGTTATGATGTTTGTCTTTTATTATCAGTGCATCAAAACCGCAATCACCGCAAGCAGGCTTAATCGCATTTTCAAAAGCCTCTTGGATATGAGAGTTGTCATATTGCATGGCAACAAAGACACTCTTGCTATCAGTGTTGCTGTGTAAGAGGCTCTCTACTCTTTCGTAGCCTTTGGGTGTTATGAAAAATCGTCCTTTATCTTTCGTTCCCTCTAACGCCATGTAACCAAGCATTTCTAAGCTAAAAAGCATTGACCTTGTTTCGTTAAAATCAGTGGCATAGGCAATTGCATATGGTAATTCTATGTTACCGTGGGTGAGTCTAAGTTTATTGCCAGTTTGCATTTGAGGTGCGGCGAATATAGCACCAAAACTGTCATTAAACTTATACAAGTTCAGCAAAAGCCTGTCCAATCGTTGCATGGCTGTTTTTGGCATACGACTATCATTTAATATGTCCATAAAATCATCAATGCCGTTAAATGGCAAAGGGTTTGGACGGTTTCTATTAAATTCAAGCATCCATCCCGCAAGTATGTGTCGCTTAGGGAACACTTCAAAATTACTATTGTCTGTGCAATACTTCTCTAAGTTGTAGAAATTATGATTCATGTGTTGTGCTAATGTAAAACCCCCACAAAATGAACACCAAAAATAAGTCTGCAACCCTTGTGGTTCTTGTTGCGCATCTGAACATCCGCAAATATAGCAATTTGTCATATTGATTCCTCCTACAAAAGTTTCATCTCAATATCCCTGTCTTTAAGGATATAATGGGCGTTACTCATTGCGGTGCTGTCCTCGAACGCCTCCTCAGCAGCGATTATTTTTGCCGGGGCAAGGTCGCAAAAAGCGGTTATATCTTCGGGGGTTATGCCGAAGTCAAGGCAGACAAGTATCATACAGTCTTTGCTAGTTTCAAACGGTTTCTCGCCTATTGAGTAACATTTTCTATCCCCAACAATTATTTCTGACACCACATAAGCAAGGTGTATACCCATTTTCAGCATAACTTCGTACACAATATCAAGGCCGGAGCGGTCTTTCTTGATTGTTTTCTCACGAGCATCGAACCTATCCCACAGGGTTTGCATATTTCCGTCTGATATTGGTGTGCCATCCCATGCGTGGAAATTGGAAGTGTCCAGTTTTAGCACCTTAAAGCCAATGTCGGGCGGTGATTGTTCCGATTGGTCGTCGATTTCAAGCGGGGTTTGTTTTTCTTGCCATTCAGCTAAAACCTTTGTACCAGCACGTCGTATGCGCTCTTTGCCAATTTCACATATTGTTTTGAAGCCAGCCTTATAAGCATCCGTTTTTTCATCAATAATTTCGGGTAGTTGAACCATAATATATCTGCGATTTCCACCATCTTCAGCGTTTAACTTCATTACTGCATGAGCGGTGGTAGAAGATCCCGCAAAGAAGTCAAGGATAAGACTTTGACTTGTATCGCCTATATGCAATGTTTTTATTATAAGTTCAACTGCTTTGGAAAATCAAATGCGATATTGCCCAATAATTTCTTATACTCTCTTTTTGCAACATCAGTTGACAATTCACCACCAATCCAAAACGATTTTGATTTTGAATCCCTTTCTTCTGTATCCTCCTCATCATCTTCGGGCGCATTAAGAGTAGGGTTTAGATAAATTCGATACTCCACACCCCACCTTTGAGATATGTTTGAATATTTTGGCTCAAGCATATTAAGGTTGCTTGAAACCCTCTCTTTGCCCCACCGCCATCTTCCATCTGTTCCATCACCTCGTAATGGAAGTATCTCTACCCAACCATCTTGCTTTTCAAGTGAACATTCACCTGTTTGTTCATTGAAATAAATCGGGAAAAACATTTTTGGTCTATCTTCTTTCCTGTCGTTACCGCCGCGTCGTCTCAAATCACGAAGTTGATACTTATTGCCGCTCTTGTCTTGTTTGTTATACATGGCCAATTGTTCGTCAGTAAGTGGTAATCCTTTCGCTATAAATTCTGGCTTGCCATAAATCAACAAATATTCGTGGCAAGTAGCGATATTTCTTTTGTCATTCCGTCCTTTCAAGTTGTTTACTACTGTCAGTTGACCAACAAAGTTTTCTTCCCCAAATACCTCATCACACAGCTTGCGGAGATTATGAATTTCATTATCATCTATGCTTATAAAGCATACTCCAGTGCGCTGGGTCGACCCGACTGGACTATTTGCGACGCTTCCCGGTTTAGGGCTTGGAAATACCTTGGGGAAACTGTCAGTACTTTCTCGGAACCAGGGGGGTATAGTAACTAATGCGTTCATGGCGGCAAATGCATCATCGTCGTCGCCGACTCCTTACATTATAGGTGATGCAGATGGCGGTGGCGGTGGTTCCAGTACGGTGACACAACAGCAGACATGGACACGGACAGATTTAACTGCATCTCAACGATCGTTTGTGGCTGTTGTGGCAGGAGAATCGCTTCGTCAAGGAAGACTTGATATCGGTGACGGGGGACTTTCATGGCAAGCCACAGCGAATGTAATAATGAATCGCCTTGATAATACGACTAGCAGGTCATTTGGTTCGTTTACAACTCTATCTTCTGTTATGAATAGAGCGCATTTTTCTGCTGTTGGTGGCCCACAATACCGTTTAGCTATGAATTATTTAACATATGGGATTGCTGATGCATATGTTCGTCCACATTATCAGGATTTAATAAATACCATCTTGCCAATTTATTATAGGATGGTGCCTGATATAACTGGCGGGGCTCATTATTTTTACAGTCCTCATCTCATAAATTCACCAGGATGGGTAGATGGTCGTCTAGCAAGCGGTGAAATTGAGGAAATTTTCATGTCTGGCATTAATTCCGACTACTTTAGGTTTTTCAGGTATGTAGGATTGCGGCGATAATAACATGATATGTATAGTGTGAAGAAGGTGATGATCTGCGGCTTATGCGTACTTTGTCATCAAATTTCATATGCTATGGTAGAAATATAGCTCTCTTATTTCCTTTTATAAGAAAGAGGTTGAAAATGAGGAAATTAATCGTAGTAGTTTTGATAAAGTTCATTTTATTTATTTTTATAGCTTGCAGTACCGAAACCAGTTATGAAATGTCCGCTGATAATGCGATGGTACATCCCATATCTGTAGCGAATGATAGCTATAAAGTTGTGTTTGACTGTGATCCTCATTTTCGCTCTTTTCAAACGCCGGACTTGGTTCCATGGTATGTTCGTTATGAGATAATTAACAAAGAAGGGGAGATTGTCAAAACAATCACATCGGATAGGGCGGTGTTGATTTCATATATCACCGAAAATATATTAGAAATTTCGGTTAGTACCGGACTAGCTATTCCATCAGTTATGACAGTGCAATTTTACTCTTTGAAAGATGACATATTTTCTGATATTTTTGAAACTCAACCTTTTTATATCAGGGACGAGACTATTGCTTATATTGATAGATCATATGAAGATTGTTATGTACTAATTGTTCAAAATATTTTTAACCCTGAAATTTTTCATAGGAAATTTTTATTCGAAGAATTTTCGCCTCTTGCACATCCATCTGCTTGCACATATGTGGAATATTTGGGCAACAACCAAATAAAAGTTGCACCTTTATTTGATGCCGACTTTAATGAAAGATATGTCATTCTTGACTTGGGGTGACAAATGAATAAGCTGACACACGTTCAAAAGCCAGCCTAAACAGCGTCCTCGCCCCGTGTAAAAACAATGGATCTAGCCCATGAGCCCCAAACGGCCCCTGGGCTTCTTTTGAATCCATTAGGCTGAATAGCTGGTCCACCAACACTGATAGAACTGGCCCTATTCTTAAGACCCCATTAAACTATCCAACTTCGCATATGTATACGCACAATAACCTGCACCTACGACACAGCCCGTCGCCTAAAACGCAAAGATACGGGATCATGGGTTATACCATGCTGAAAACCTTTTGCATTTTGGTGATTCTCCACGATGTCGATATTTCACGGATATGGGGAGATACTGGTACAGGCATGGACGAATCCGTTAGGGGGGTTAATATTGTCTATAAAAAAAATCATTCCAGTTATTGCAACTATTGTACTTATTATATTTTGGACATTACTTATACGAGGCTGCATGGGACGCAACACGTTAAATAAGGATCAAATTATACAATTTGTTCTTGATAACGAGGAATTACTAAACCAAGCTGTAGAAGAAATTTGGGGTTTAGATAATCATATACACGTAGTCGCTAATACAAGATTTCGCCCGAGACCTGGAACTGATTTTGAAGGTCTTTATACAAGCGGGACACTTGATGGTCAGAATGTGACAAAACCGCTTGACAACTCCATTTTATATGAACTATTAAGGGACGGGCGAATAAGACGTATAGGCATAAGCAGACCTAACCCTCACCGCGGCACGACATATCAAATTCAATTTGCTTTTAATGTCAGAAGTGCTCGATATCGACATGGGGGGATTTATTTCAGTAGAAATGATGAACCTATTTTATTTGACGGAGTAAGATGGAGAAACCCTGAAGAATACAGGGACGGCTGGGTAAGCTATGGTTATAATTTCTACTACACTGAAAGAGTAGTTCCCCATTGGTTTTATTATGAGATGTTATTTAGATCAACCCGACGCCCTCAAAGATGACCACTGACTCCAAATGTGCGAAGCTTTGCGGTTTTGATGCTAACGATAAACCTTTTGCTTCGCATATGTATACTACCTAGACGGTAACACCTATCGCGTGACAGAGGTAATGGGTGGCACAACCCGCACAACAACCTACACCTACGATACAGCCCGCCGGCTAACCCGTGAAGTAGACACAGGCGGTGGCACAACAACCCGGGACTACACCTTTGACACCCGCGGCAAGCCTAGGATACGATGTTGCAAAACATTTATCCCTTAGGCGCAGGTAGATTGGAGGCGATAGTTGTGAAAAACGCACTAATAATATTTGGAGTTATCATGTCATTGTTGTTAGCAGTAATACTGGCAGGTTATGTTATTTTATACATGCAAACGAGTAGACCTGTTAGAATCACAACATCTTGGCAAACAGTTGCTATTGGTGGCCTCGGGACCTTTAGAGTCCCAACAGAATGGAATGTCGAAGAAGATGAACGTGGAGTTCTATTCATTACGGACAAGCCAATGGCATATGGGGAGTATGAAATTTACATTGTTGGAGCAGTTGTCGGAATTGGCTTTCAACTTCATGAAATATTTGATGGGGTAGAAAGAGGCGACCAGCTACGCTCCGCGATGTTTCGTAATGGGGGAGGCGTACGCGTGTTTGAATATGGTGTAAATGGAGTGTTGCAAGAGCACCATAATATTACATTTCACAACATCAGAGAAAGAGAAAGGCTTGACTACTGGATGTTCGTCTGGAATAGCGAAGCTGTAGACCAATGGCATACAGAACAAATAGCAAGGACGTTCAGGTCAAACCGCGATGACTTCAACAACCCAAATACTGGGAGACTAATGCCATAGTCTGCTCTCCTGAGTCCAGATGTGCGTCACTGGGGCAGTTCCTTTGGCCTATTCAACTAGAGTGCTCCGAAAGCCAGCGTAGCCAGAGCTACCCCAAATGTGTGAAACATTTCGGTTTTGATATTAATGATAAACCTTTTAATTCGCATATGCATATCACCTAGTATGTCGCACAAAGCCAGTAAATTTGGGCATCTGCAGAGTCTGATAATTTCCAAATCTGACTAAACCGCCGTATGTAAAGCCAAGATGTTTACATTCACACATAACCGGCATATAATAAAGCCATAATAAAAGCGGGCCACGACAGTAATCGTGACCCGCGTGTTGCCAACCGCTTGGCTTGGCTTCACAGCTTAATGAGTATTAGTCAGAAGAGCCGCAATCCTTGCCAGGGGGCGGCTCTTTTCGTTGGTGACTTTTATCTGCCCTGCGTCCAGCTAAATAGGCCAAAATCATGCCTAAGACCGTAATCAGGAACGAGTACAAATCAGCAAAAGAAAAGTCTAGCATCCAATCACCTCCTTTCTGCTCGAAAGCATAGGGAAGTGAAGCCAGCCAACCCACGGTTGTTCGGTTATTATACCATCTTTTAAGGCCGTAGAAATACTTCTATCTGCCTATTAAGCCAAAGAGCCCCGAAAGTCAGCGTAGGCAAACCCAAAGAACCCATCCCCAAAGCACTAAGACCGCTTTCGGGCGGCCGCAAAAAAACACTTAACCCCCTCCATAACCAACACCACCCCAACCGCCAGCCCAGCAGCAATAGCAAAATGCAACACCGCAAATGTTTCCGGGATATGAAATACACCCCTTAGCCCCGGTAACATAGTAAGCCCATACAGCCCCAAACATGCAGCCACTGCCCATGCCACATAGGGGTTGCTGGCAAAGCCCAGCCCAAAAATGGTTTGGCTGTTGGACCGGGAAGAAAATGTCTGAAGGGTACGCGCCAAGATGATAGTAGTAAAAGCCATGGCCCCGCCTACCGCCGGCGAAAACCAAGTGAGGCCTATAAACTGCGAAAGTATCACCACAACGCCAATAAGAATCCCGCGCTTGACCACGCTTGCTAACAGCCCGCCGCCAAAGATTCCTTCGTTCATGTCGCGTGGGGGGCGGCTCATTACGTTTGGCTCGTCTTTTTCTAGACCCAGGGCTATTGCTGGTATGGAGTCGTTTACTAGGTTAATAAACAAGATTTGTAATGCCGTAAGCGGGCTGTCCCAACCCATAATAAAGGCAAAAAGTATAGATATAATCGCCGCCAAGTTGCCAGAAAAAAGATACCCTACAGCCTTCTTAATATTGTCAAAAATGGTGCGGCCAATGGCCACGGCGCATACAATAGACACGAAGTTATTGTCTGTGAGTATCATGGCAGATGCATCTTTGGAGACTTCAGTGCCGCTGCCCATGGCAATGCCTATGTCTGCCTGTTTTAGGGAAGGGGCGTCGTTTACGCCGTCGCCGGTCATGGCGGTTATCATGCCTTTTCTTTGCCACGCTTTTACAATGGCTATCTTGTTTTCGGGGGAGACCCTGGCGTATACGGGTATGCTTTCTAATATTTCGTCCAGCTCAGACTCGGTCATGTTGTCGAGTTCTGTGCCGGTTAATACCATGTCGTTATCGTCATCTACAATGCCTATTTCCTTGGCTATGGCGTAGGCCGTGTTTTTATGGTCGCCGGTTATCATCACGGTTTTGATATGGGCGGCTTTGGCGGCGGCTATGGATTCGTATACCTCTGCCCTGGGTGGGTCTATCATGGCTGTTAGGCCAATTAGGGTAAGGTTGGTTTCGTCTGCCGGGGATATGGGATGACCCTCTACACACGTAGCATTATCTGTTTTGGCGGAAATAATTTTCGTGGCATATGCCAGTACCCTAAGAGCCCTGTTGCCCAGTTTGTCATTAGTCGTCTCAAACAGCGCTTGCAGTTCCGTGGTAAATGGGACCGTTTCGCCATTTACCAATACATGCGTACAGCGGGAGAACAGTATATCCGGCGCGCCTTTGGTGAAAATGTGGTTTTCGCCAAAGCCGTGCTGGGGATAAATTTCATTTGTCAAAGGTGAAACAACTACGCTCATCAGCTTGCGTTCGGAGTCGAAGGGCAACTCCGCCAGGCGGGTATAAGCTTCGCGGATTTTGCTGTGGGGTACGCCGGATTTATCCGCAAACGAAAGAAGCGCTGTCTCTGTAGGGTCACCTATAAATGTGCCGTCGGCACTCAATACTGCGTCATTGCATAGCACCATCGCAGGTAGCAGCAGGGAGTCATGCAAGTCACCGCCAGGTAGGAAATAATCAACCACAGTCATCTTGTTTTGGGTAAGGGTGCCGGTTTTATCTGTGCAAATTACACTGGTGCTGCCCAGTGCTTCAACCGCTGGCAGCTTGCGTACAATGGCATTGCGTGCTGCCATTTTTTTTGTACCCACGGCAAGTACTATAGTCACTATGGGGCTTAGCGCCTCTGGTATAGCCGCCACAGCCACAGCAATGGCAAACAAAAACGCGCCCAAAATTACATCCTGCAACTGGCCCCCGTCTGATACTGTCATTGCCCTGGCAATTTGTATAACAAAAATAACAGCGCAAAGGACCATAATAGCCAACCCCAGCTTTTTGCTAAAATCCTCTAGCCGCCTTTGCAGCGGGGTTTGGCGGTCCTTAGCTGTTTCTATTAATGTGGCAATCTTGCCTATCTCTGCTTTTTTGCCAGTTTCGGTAACAAGGAACTCACCGCGCCCATACACAACAATTGTGCCGCTATATGCCATGTTTTTGCGGTCGCCTATGGCTAAGCGGTTTTCTTCGCCACCGGCTAAGCGGTTTCCTTCTATTACATTTTCATGCTTTAGTACCGGCTCTGACTCCCCGGTAAGTATCCCTTCGTCTATTTTTAAGGTATTACACAATATGATTCTGCCGTCGGCAGGTACAAAATCCCCAGCTTCTAGCATTACTATGTCTCCTGGGACAAGCTCCTTTGCTGGTATGGTTGTGACCGTCCCGTCACGGCGCACTTTGGCTGTGGGTGCGCTTATCTGCCGCAATGCTTCCAGCGAACTTTCCGCTTTCCTGGTTTGGATAACAGAAATTAACGAGTTAACAACCAGCACTGCAAGGATAACCATTGCCTCAACAAAGCCGCCAAGCGCTGCCTTAATTATCACCACTATGGCAAGGATAATCATCATCGGGTCTTTCCATGCATCCACAACAAGCCTCCACAGCGGGGTCTTTTCGCCTTGGTGTAGCTCGTTGCTGCCGTATTGCCCTATACGGGTTGTTGCCTCACCTTGTGTTAAGCCTTGCCTGGATGTACCCAGGGACTCTAGTAGTGCCTCGCAAGTTTGGTAATAGCTTTTCATTTTGCCTCCCGTTTCTAGTAAATGGCAGGGCAATAAAAAAGACCCTTGCCAATATAGTATTGGCAAAGGTCTTGTTAAACATCACACATATAGCAAATATGATGTCAATAAAGCCGATGAGATAAACCTCATGTATTGACGACTTTATCCCGGCGGGAAACCGGAAACTACTCCCCTTTGGTGGGGGTATTTTATTATATGTGGGGTGTTAATGCAACAGGTGTACAGGTGCATCTTAAACTTGTGCGGATTCTTACAGTATCTTTTTTAGATACTGCCCCGTATAAGAACTTGGAGTAGCAGCAACTTCCTCTGGCGTACCTGTAGCCACAACATATCCCCCAGCTTTACCACCTTCCGGCCCCATGTCAATAATATAATCGGCACATTTCACCACATCAAGGTTATGCTCTACCACAATAACAGAATGGCCTTGTTCCACTAACCGGTGTATAGATGCCAACAGGTTTTCAATGTCCGCACAATGAAGCCCTGTTGTAGGCTCATCAAGGATATACATGTTATGACTACCACGTTTGATTTTCCCTAATTCATATGCCAGCTTTACACGCTGTGCCTCGCCGCCAGACAGTGTGGGTGCGCCCTGCCCAAGTGTTAGATAACCCAACCCCAACTCACTCATAATTCCCAGCTTGTGTTTGATGAGCCGTTCTGCTGCAAAGAAATCCAATGCTTCCGTAACAGTCATTTCCAGTACATCTGCGATACTTTTGCCATTGTAACGGATTTCATGCCCGTCTGCTGAGAATCGGTTGCCCTTGCACACAGGGCATATGCTTTCTATATCTGCCATGAATTGCAAATTGGTGATTAACACACCGTCACCGGCGCAGTGCTCGCATCGCACACCGTTTGCATGGGTAAGGCTAAAATCAATTGCCGTGTAACCCCCCGCAACTGCTTCGGGCGTAGCGGCGAACAGTGCGCGAATTTTATCATATATGCCGATATATGTTGCCGGGTTAGACTTTTTGTTTTTGCCGATAGGCGATTGGTCAATTGTGATGATGTGGTTGATGTTATCATAGCCAAATAGATAATCAACTTTGCCCGGTACAATCCTAGCGCCCCGTTTTAATACGTCCAAGTTCTTTGACAGGGTTTCAAAAATCAGCGTAGACTTACCCGAGCCGGACACACCTGTGATGCACACAAACAGTCCAAGCGGTATGTCCGCCGTGACATTCTTGAGGTTATTCTCATTCGCACCTTGCAATGTGATGCACGTATCAGTTACTGCACGCCTACGTTCTGGCAATAAAATTGTCCGCTTACCAGTCATATACGAACCAGACAGGCAGTTCTCATCAGCCATAAATTCATCTGGCGTACCCGCCGAAACAACCATACCGCCGTGGTTGCCCGCGCCCGGCCCCACTTCAACCAGATAGTCTGCTGCTCGCATGGTGTCTAGGTCATGTTCTACTACAATCAGTGTATTTCCAATGTCACGTAGCTTCTTCATGATAGTTATAATCCTATCTGCATCCCGTGGGTGGAGTCCGATGCTTGGCTCATCCATTACATAAAGTATTCCCCGCAGTTCGCTGGAAATCTGCGTTGACATTTTGATGCGTTGCATTTCGCCGCCCGATATAGAATCACTCCTCCGGGCAAGGGACAGGTAATGCAGTCCGATATCCACCAAAAGCTGTAAGCGCGAGCTTATTTCACGGACAATAGAATCTGCAACATCCCTTTGACTTTCTATGATTATCAGCCCGCCTAAAAATTCGATCAACTCAGGGAATTGCATGTTGCTTAGCTCGTGGATATTCATCCCACCAACCAAAATGCCAAGCCGCGATGCCTTAACACGCGAGCCATTGCAGTCCGGGCAGGTTTTTTCTATCATGGCTTCTTTTATGAAGTTTGGCTCGTATGTGTCGGCATTTCCCGCATCTCTGATATAATTTCTATACCATCTCTCAAGCTCACGAACAAATCCCCAAAAGATATGCTTCCGCCCTACAGACCAGTGCCGCTTCTCCATAAAAGGCGGTTGCTCTAATATCATTGCCTCCCCTTTTGTGCCGTGAAAAAGAATATCCCTAATATGCGCTGGATATTCGTTGAATGGCGTTTCTAGCGAAAACCCATAATTCTTTGACAAGTTATACAATATAGTCGTGCGGTGATTATCCTTGTAATTCCGCTTGAACAAGGATTCATGCAACGCACCCTTTTCAATACTCTTGGTTGGGTTTACAACAAAGAAGCGTGGCTCGGCAATATGTGACGTTCCAACGCCCATGCAGGTGCCGCAAGCACTGGAGGTTACGTTGAATGAAAAGTGATAGGGCTGTAATTCACACAACACATAGTGATGCTTGGGGCAGCCAATCCCTAACGGTACATCCGACACAAACCGTATCATAACCTCATCGTCAAGAGTGCTAACGATGGATTCGATAGTCTTCGTCACATGCAAATACATCTCACTTCTTACAATTAGGCGGTCAAGCAGGATCTCGATATGATAATCCTTACTTTCATCAAGCTCGAAGGGTTTTTCGGATAAATCATATGGCTGGCCGTCAACAAGTAATGACTTATAACCTTTTTTTCGTATCTTCTCGAAAAGATACTCATAATCTTCGCCATATATTTTCTTAGCAGTAGTGTAGAGGTCAACCGTCGTGCCTTGGGGCAGGGATGTAATATCCTCTGCCATACGTGCTGCGCTTGCGGGTTCAAGCTCATATCCGCAACATGGACATGTTCCTTTGCCAACGGTGGAGAACAATAGTCGAAGATAATCGTTTATGTCCGTGACCGTGCCTACCGTGGAGCGCGGGTTGTTGTTGCCTTTTTTCTGCTCGATGGCTATAACCGGAGACAGCCCGCGTACATAATCCACATTGGGTTTCTTTAATTGTCCGATACGGCTCTTGGCAAAGTTTGAAACCGAACGCAAAAACCGTCGTTGTGCCTCGCCGTAAACGACATCGAACGCCAAAGAGGACTTACCTGAGCCGGACACGCCTGTTATTACGGTCAGCTTGTCCTGCGGGATATCAACGCTGATGTTTTTAAGGTTATTCTGCCTTGCGCCGATTACTTCAATCACATTTTTAGCCATGGTTTTCCTCCCTCTCGTGTGCCTTAATATATACATAGGCCACTTCGTCTACTGTCAGCTTACTGTTTTTAAACACACGTCTTGGTAATGTAGTGCGCATTATCACACCCTTTTCTTCTAAATATGTTACAGCACCCCACCATCCCCGTAATTTGGGTTCTCCGTCGCATAAAGTGCGCAATATATGGCGGCTCCACCACTCAATGTGTTTCATTAGATATTCATCCAGGACATCTAATGTGTGACGTACATCCTCCACAGTCATGGCGGTAGTGCTTGGGATGGTATATAGCTCGTGCATAAGCTTCGGGTTAAGTTCCCGGGCGCGGCGTATAGCCTCACGGTTTGGGTTTTCTCTATGCCGTATCAGCTCCATTTCTGCAACGATGGCGGCACTAAGCTGTAAAAAACGCTGTGCATACAATGGGTCATTAATGAGGGTTATGTGCTTCTCAGCTTTCCACATCCAATTAAACAACCCATCTATTTTAGCGGCAAAGGCTCTTGGGGCATCATCAACACCAATTTTTCGGGTCGCTTCATGCAACGCAATCAAAGCCTCATCCTTGGAAAATATGAGTTTTCCACTTCCGAGCAAGGCATGTTCATAGCCGCCGCGCAACTCTTGCAAATCTTTCTTAAACTTGGATACTTCGCGCAACCCATGACAGCTAACGTAGATACCATCTTCATCTGCCGAAAAGCCGCGTTCATTAGCAATCGAACCATCCCGCACAATCAGCGTTATGCCGATGTCGCTTTTTCTGCCTACCGTGCCGTAAGCTAAACTCCCGTACAAAAGCATTGCAATAACATTCGGGTCTTTCTCTACACGCATCGCAAAGCTATTAAGAGCTTGCATGTGCTTTTCATGCTGAGTCATTTTTTGGTTCATATGGTACTCCTCTCATGTTTGTGTGGGGGTGAATGTGTGTTTAATGGCGAGGTGGCGGTCTTGCACCCATGCGCAAAAACCAAATAAAAAACGCCCTATTTCTTTTTGGCAAATTCGGCAATTTTGTTTTTGCTCGAATCCCGTTTGAAATAGGGCGTTTGTTTATTTTGTTTTCAATTTTGTTTATGCAACTTGCATTTTGGCTTTTGCCTGTGTTGCTGTTGCAAGGTTTTATGCAAATGTTGGGTGGCTTTCGCCATCGTTTTCGCATACAGGTGGCCTCCGGTAGGATGTAGTAAAGCCCATTCTGCCATACAATCGCCTTGGTGTCAAAAAAAGTTGCAACGGTTGCTATAGCTGTGAATGGCAACTACTTCCAAACCCGATACTTCCGCAGTGCATCAAGTATTGCCGCAATATTCTTAAGCGGTATTTCATAATTAATCTCTGTTTTGAGCCCTAGCCCACCCTCTGGCATGTACAGGGTCTCTACACATTCGCGGACATGGTCATCTATTTGGGATGGAGTAGCCACAGGAAAGAATTGCCTGTCTAGGTCCAAATCTAAGGGGATTTTGCCCTTGCATACTCTGGCAAGGTTTTCTATGCCATTGGCCCCGCATTGAGGGTTGATTATATCTACACCGCATTCGACTATGTCTGGCATTATGTCCAAGATATACCCGTCGGTATGCATGTAAACATAGCACCCTTTTGCTTTTATGGGGGCATAAATGCGTGAAAAAGCGGGCTTTAGATACTTGCGCCACTTGTCAGCACCTATGGCTATGCCGTGCTGCATACCCAAATCATCGCCAAACCACGTGATATCACCTTGTTTTTTGTCAGCCAAGATGACTTCTACCTGGCGGCAATTATATTCTGTTACTTTGTCTATGAGCATTTGAAGCTCGTCGCATTCTTCTGCAAAATCAATCATAGCCTCTTCAAAGCCCCGCAAATCAAGCAGTCTCAGGTACATAAAGCCATGTGGCATCCTGCCGTCTCTATTTCCTGGTATTTTTAAGCTGCGGATATCTTCACGGTTGGGCAATGGGTGACTTGTTACTATTGCCTCCATGCCCAAATCAACATTGCTCCACTCACATCCCCACTCGTCTACATGGGTCCCCAATTGGTATGTTTCGGGGATAATAATATTATCAAGCTGGGGCACGTTGGGGATAAGGTCCGGGTAGTCCTTTACTAAGTTTATAAGCTCTTGCCCATAATGTATCCACGCAGCGGGCAAGACATTGCAAGATACCGGTATCTCGTCTGGGTAGTTGTAGTTTATTGCTTTAAGTAGGCGCTCTGTATACATGTCGTATTCTCTCCTTAGTAATATCCATATTGCTCAACAAGTTCCTCAACACGGGCTACGCGCTTTAGAGTCGAGTGTGGTACAACCTGGTCGGCCACTCCCAAAACACATCTCCCGTCAGTTTTCATTTTGTGTAATAAATCTATAACAAACAAGTCAAAGCTTTCATCATCCACAGAAGGATGAAAAAAGCCACCAGGTATGCCACCCCATATGATAGCCGTGTCGTTCATAAGTGCTCTTATATCTTCGAATGGGACACTGCCCACAGGCGCCGGTGTAACTGCTTCTATGACATCAAAACCTGCGTCACACAACTCCGTAATAAGCGGCTTTATGGTGCCGTCCAAATGGACAAAAGAATACTTGCCTACATCTTTAAAACGTTTACACCATTTTTGATGGTAAGCCTTAGCATAGCGGTTATATAAAGAAACCCCGATAACTTCGCTCGAAAGATTATCTGGCGACATAAAGCAGTCCCCAGGTGCGGCTAGGACAATTTCGCAAGCCTCATCAAACTTTTTTTCCATTACCGCTAACGTTTCGTTTAGTTCATCTTCATCATCTACAGCCATATATGATACCGTTTCTATGCCAGCTTGCAGCGCGATGAGTTCCATAATTGGGGATTTGGGTATATAGCATAATACAATGCCGTTATCTCCCACTTCTTCTACCCGCCTGTTTGCTAGGCCATAATCCGGCTCAAAGTGCATGTGTTCGTACATATATCGCAACTTTTTTAGGTCGCTTACATCCTTTATCATAAACTCTTTGGGGCCCCAGCTATGGGTGCTGTATACATATTCCCACACTGCTTGCATTTTCCCAAAAGGCGTTGATACTGTTGTCATGCTTGTTGTGTCTGGGCCGCTTTTGGTACTTTCCTCTGTAAATTTTATGTCGCCGCTATAACTCGTCCTGTACGGGAAATAGCCTTGCAAGTAAAAACCTACGCCATGATCCCTATGCAGCTTATGCAGGCCGGCTTCGTGGTCGGGCATGAGGTATTTGTCCGGCATTATTTTTTCGTCGTTTAGGTAAGTTGCCAAATATGACAAGTCTGCGAGCCATGGTATGCGATCTGGCTTTTTACCTTTTAGTATAGTCAGCACTCTTTCACGGGTAGTCATAAGTTGCCCCATTTCTTTTGTGTTTTATCCGAACTATTCGTACAAATATATTATAGCAAGTTAAGGCCTGTATCAACAACTTCCAACCCTACCGTTGCCCCACACTAACTACCCCCTGCAATGGCCTGTAAGACGAAGTATTAATCTTAACCCGCTCTACCTCTTGGCCGTCTACAAACACGTATTTATACACCTCAAAACGGTACCCCATTTGTGACTCCAGCGTAACAATACGTGTGCCTGGGGCTAGGTTTGCATCTATTACTTCCTTATAAGGCTCTGGAGGGATAACATCCACACGGCGGCTAGAGAATTGTATAGACCGGTTGGGTGGGCGCGTTTCGTAACCGTGGATGCTTACATGCAGTGCAGAGTCTTGCATGCGGCTGGTGATGAGTATCGGGTGTGCAGTATTGTTTTTAAATTTTAAGTCAAAATAATCCCCGGCAATGGTGGCATCAAAGCCATAGTCTGCATAGCTTACCCTGGCAGAATGGTTATGCCGCTGTACTACAGTCAACTCCGCCATAAGCACGGCATTGTACAATGTAGTCACAACCTGGCATATGCCGCCGCCTATATCCTCTGCCGGCTCGCCCCTTACTAGCACAATAGCTGACTCGTAACTGCTGCCGGGCAAGTGCACACCCATGTGCGCGCTTGCAGAAAATACATCACCTGGGTACAGCACCTGGTTGTGTATGAGTTCGGACGCACGGTTTATGTTGCGCACCCTTGGGTCGCCTAGCCCTGTAGCTACTGCCGTAGAAAACGCGCCAAGTTCTGATACATTAAAGCCCATATCCTTAGTGGTATAGTGCGGCAACACTTGCGTTGTCTGCATTTCTACCACGCCGGTGGAAAGTGTTACAATAAGCTGCCCAAGCTCGCCTGTAGCGGCCTGGATATCTACAGTAGTGCCTGGTGCTTCTGGCGTTACTATAATCCTGCCGTCTTTGTACGCCAGCCCGGCATTGGTTGGCGGTGTTTGTAGCTTATCCGCTACAGTTTGTAGTTGTGTAATTATTGCGGCCTGGTCTAGAAGCAGGGTGGGCTGTGTAGTTACCTTGTGTGGGCGGCCCAATATGCGTACAACACGAGACGGGAGGTTGCGTTTATTGCCATAATCCCTGGCGGCCTCAAGTGCCGCACTAAAATCCAAAAGGATGCCCAAGTCCTTGTAACTAAGGCGGGCTACCTCCTGGCCTTGGTGGGTGAAGCTTATTGTCCTTTGGTCGAGCCCAGGCTGGAACTGTTGCATTAACGCCGCCTCTGCTTCGCTTGTAGTAAGCCCGCCAACCGCGATGCCGTGTATGTACATGTTTGTATAGAACCTATCAGACGGGGCCGGCGGGTTAAGTGCTACGGCAATAACCAGTAAAGCCAAAGCAGCGGTTGTTACCGTAAGCGCAATTAAAGCCTTATTAGAAAGTTTTAAGGGGGACATGGATGCACCTCACTTGTAATTTTCGATTTATAGCGAATAATTCGCTACATTACAAGTATATTGTGCATGGGCTTGGCAAAATTCGTGATGCATCATTGGCTACTGCTAGGCCAGATAATTTCTGTCTCGCTTCCTTCCAAAATCCCATCCTCTGTAGCTATGTGGGTTGTTATCCAACTATTGTCGTGTGCGTTGCGTGCTGCAATCAGCTCCCTTACAACACGAGTTTCTGCCTGCGCGGCATCCCTATGTGTTTCTACTATAATATAAGCTGTGCCAGTGCTTGCATAAAATGTCTGTGGTATTTCGCCAGGTTCAAACTCTGAGCGTAGTATCACATGGCTATATTCGTCCATCTCCAAAAATACGACTTTTTCTGGTGCAAACATGCCAGAGACATTGAGTTTTATGGATATACTGTTAGTGCTTTCGCTGCCGTTTTCGGTAACGCTCCTGGTATGAGACACGCTGGAGCTAAAAACAGGGCCTTCGGTCCTAAGCCCGTGCCCAGAAAAAGCGTTGCCGTTTGTTAAAAATACGCTTCCATCTGCGGTTTGATACACTGGGTTCATGTGTACGACTGCCATGGCCCTAGAGCCGGGGACGATATAAATTGTGCCTTCCATTTCAACGCGAGTGTAATTATCCCCATAAAACATATGGTTATGCCCGCCGCTTATGGCACCGCCAACATGGGAGATAACGGTCTCGTTGGGTACATGTGGCGGCGAAACCGCCGTAAAAAGCGGTATCCCGTCTATGTCCGGGAACCGGAAATCACCAGTTGTCTCATCCCACAGCGCATACAGCCGCCCAGGCTGGAATAATGCCGACAAGTCCGGCCTCCCGCGTCGCATGGGTATAACTTGGCCTTCTAGGGAGTGGTCGGTCAGGTTTAAATGCTCTGTGGTTATAAATACGCCAACCATCCAAGCCTCCTCCTGGGCTATGCCTTCCCTTGCTAGTTGGCAGGCAGACAACCCAAGTAACACTATCACAAACAATAACATAGCGTTTATTAATCTATTCATCTTCACCCAAATCCTCGCTTTCAAGTTTTCCGTCAAATTTTAGTATGTCCCCAACATCGCATCCCAAATGCCAGCAGATTTTATTGATAGTACTAAAGCGTACACCCTTGGCCTTACCGCTTCGCAAGATTGACAGGTTAGCCTCTGTAATACCTACTAGTGCGCATAGTTCCTTGGATGTCATTTTCTTTTCTTTTAACACATCTTCTAAATATACCCGTATGCTCATATTGTCACCAATCACCAGTCCCCTGCCGTCTTATACGAATTGGTCATTTTCATCTTTTAAGCTTTTGCTTTCTGCTATATAGCGGGTAAGAAGAAGCGCCCCCAGCACAAAAAGCATTGGTGTAACTGGGAAGTTGATATTGCTGTTGACGACATGCAACTGGCTTGCAAACATCAACTGCAACAAGTTGAAGCCCGCGAGAGCCAGCACCGATACCGTAAGTGCTACTGTGCATATGCGTGGCACTTTTTTTGCGGCGGCTAGGGTCTCGTTGCTATATGGGGCTGCGCTAAGGGCCGCAAGCATTTGTTGCACAGTCATAACCACCCACACATTCAACACATATGGCAAAGCACGGGTGATATGATGCAAAACCAAAAATACATAGGTCGCGCCAAGCTGCTGCCCTGGGGTTGTGTTGCCAGCCTCAAATGCCGCAAATGCACCCAGCATCTGGGCAAATATTACCCCGAACGCAACAATAACAAAAAGCATGTTTAACAGGTGCAGCATAATGCTAATATACCACCCTAACTTGGGTGCAGTGGCCCTGTTAAATAGCCGCAACGCACGCACTACAACATATGCCAAAAGCAAAGAGTAAAACATGCCGCCCAATAACGCTTGCTCCAAAGGCCCAGCAAGAGTAGCCATGCGAGTGATGCCAGGGTTGACCATGTAGTACATAGTCACAAACAAGACAACGCTAACCAAAATCAAGAGTGCATCTTCGGTTTTTCTTTTGCGGATAAGAAGCAGCGCCACAATAGGTATGAGGCAAAGTGTAATGAATATCACAATAGCAATTGCATTACCCACCTCACCAGACAAAGACAGCACACGCAACCCGTGTCCAATTTGCGAAAAGGGGAACGCCATAACAAACGATAACCCGCTTGCCAACGATGCGGTGCTTAAAACAACTATGACGCACACTACCGCCAAAGCCGAAAGCAATAAAATAGACTTCCAGCAATACCGGTGCTGCAAGCCGCTACTGGGGCTTGTGCCTTCGGGTATTGATGAAAGCCTGTGCGCGAGATTTTCCTCGCCTGTTGTAGGTATATGATGATTATCCATTTGCGCCTCCGATTATTGTTTTGCAATAATATAATCGTATTGTACGGCGCGGATTATCGTTTGTCAATAATTATTGGTCACATACTCCCCACGCTCAACCATCTCCTTAAACTGGAAGGAATCCACAACCGGCCTAGTAAACTCCATCCAACCCGTGCCGATGTCTTCGGTCTCATGGGTATCTGATGCGCTGGTCTGGTATAGTTTGGGGTGTTTTTCACATAAGGAGCGTGTCTTATTGTTGCGGTTTTTGTGCCGTGGGTTGCCGTTATACACTTCCACGCCATGCATAAAGCCTATATCTGGTGAGCCGGTCCCGCGATATGGGTGAGCCTGGATTATTAACAGCTCGCCACCATGACGCTTATATAGCTCCCGCAAGCCAAGCCTATACAAATATGGGTTTTTGCGCAGGAAATCCTCGCTAACACCGTATAGCAAGTAGTCGCAAAATGTTTCGTCAAACCGAATTTCTACGCCTAATATTACGTCAAGGCCAAGCTCGTCTCCCCGTGCTTTTGCGGCATTGTAGCCGCGTATCAGGTAGTCTATACAGGTATCCCAGTTGCTGTGCATGTGCATATTATAATCCGCAAGGTGGTCTGTTATTGCTATGCCGCCAAACCCTGCTGCATGGTAGCTCTCGACTAGTTGGTTTGCGGTAAGGTTGGAACAACCACTGGACTCGGCTGTATGGGTGTGTGGGTCAAACTTATATACATTTGTCATGTGATACTCCATTCATATATGTTTACATACCGCTGGCCTTCTTGGTAAAGAGACGTCCACTCGGGTAGTCTTATCATCCTTACCAGGCGTGCGTTCAGTTTCTCGCATACCCGTGCAGATGCGGTGTTTGTTACGTTGTTGGTGATTAGCAGTTTTTCCATACCGTGGGCTTTTGCAACTGGTGCCATTAACTGGCAAGCCCGGGTGGCATAGCCTTTTCCGCGGTGGGCCTCGTCTATGTTGTAGCCTACTTGGCCGTAATAGTATAGCTTGTGGTTATAGTCAAGCCTTAGGCTAACCTTCCCAACTTGTTCGCCGCCTTTGCATACCGCAAAGATATAGGCCGGTACATAATCCTTTTCAGTGTCACCGGGGTATTTTTCTGTACATACTAGAAATAGTTCGCCGTCAGACAATGTAGGCACGGTTATAAACCCATCAAACTTGCAGGGTAGGGTATTGTAGTAGTCTACTTCTTTTAGCACATCCCATTCTTCTTTGAGGATGGCGTAGCAAAGCTCGTCCCTATAAAGCTTGCCAGAGCCTGGGCGGGTGCGGCGGTACTCGCGAAACAGGCCTTCGCGCCTCATGCCCAGCTTCTCCATTACGCGGCTACTGCCTACGTTTTCAACGTCGCAGCGTGCAATAATACGGCGAAGGTTATGCTCCTCAAACCCTAGTTTTAGCAATGCCCGGCCCATTTCTGTTGCATAGCCTTTGCCCCAATAGTCTATGTGTACGAGCCAACCCACTTCTGGTGTATGGCCTTCCATGTGCAAATCGCAAGCACCTATAAGGTTGCCAGTTTCCTTTAACACTACCGCAAATGAGTAGTTGGTTATATTATCCTTGGACGTACTTGCGATAGACCGCTTAATAAACGCCCTGGTGTCTTCGTCGTCGTTGGGGCCGAATAGCATGTAGGTAGTGTTTTCTGCAGAGCTGGCATAGCTGTGTACTGCCTCAAAGTCGTCTTCTTTAAATTTCCGTAAGATAAGACGGGCTGTTTCTATGGATTTCATATCTATCTCCTCTAAACATATCCAAAACACAAAACTGGTAATGTCTTAAAATCCTGTCCTGCGCCTGTAACCTTCGATTATATCAATGGCTTTATTCAAAAATGTATGTTCCCCAAGGGTGTTGATCTTAAAAAACATGGCGCTGCTGCCGCCTGCAGTTATAATGGTGACAAAAAGCTCGTCCCCTGTGCCCAAAAGCGTCACAGACATGCTAACACGGCTACCCTTGGCCATGCTGTGCCTCTCGTAAACACGTACGGCACAGCGTATATGCCCGTTTACATAGTCGCTACCATCTTCATAGCTGGCAGAAATACTGCCCTTTAAGATCCCGTGATTTAACATGCCTAGCAGCTCGTCAAAATTACCCCTTAGTCTTGTTTCGTACTTAGCCATGATTTTCTCCTTTCAAGTAACAAACATAGTATTTGTGTATAGTATATGTCTTTTCAATTATAGGCAACTGGGGTAATATCCTTGTGTCACACATCTTGCTTTATACAAACAAAGGATGCGATACAATATGAAACCGATAATCCAGTTAAACCAGCCATTAATAAATAAAATAGCTGCAGGTGAAGTAGTAGAGCGCCCCCTAAGCGTAGTAAAAGAGCTAATAGAAAATGCAATTGACGCCGGGGCATCTGCAATTACTGTAGAAATTGCAGACGG
>WQVY01000040.1 GCA_009785605.1 Defluviitaleaceae bacterium
GGTGCCGCCGTGGCCTATTGTTACTATGCCGTCTGCATGTGCAACATACATAAGGCCCAGGCCCGTTGGCACGTTAGGCAGGTCGTTGGGAAACGGGATGCCAAAATCTTGTGGGGTGCGCATTTCTAATATAGTTTCTGGCAAAATAATGTCCCCGCCGCCTGTAAGCATGATGTGCATAAACCGCGCCATGTCTACGGCGTTTGAGACCATGCTGCCAGCAGATGCCATACCAACATACAAGAAATCATCTATAACTGTGGTTGCGTCCACGTGCGGCTGTGATATATTTGGTCTGTTGCTACTGTTTACTTCAAAACTACTATGGACCATGCCAGCAGGGTCAAAGATGTTTTCTTGTGTGTAGTTTACAAAGCCGTTGAAGTAGTTGGTGCTGCCGGTCAACCTTGCCACAAGTATGCCCAGTAATGTATAGGCTGTGTTGTTGTAGGTTATGCGGTTTAGCTCTTGGTTTTGCATGTGCAGGTTTGAAAGGTATGACATTAGTCTGTTCATAAAGTCATGGTCTTGCCCGGTATATGAACTTTCGCCGCTACCAGAAAACTCATGCATACCAGAAACATGGGTTAACAGCATCCTTGCTGTGATGTTTCTATAATCTCCGCCGTGGACGGGGTTGGGTAGCACACTAAACTCCGGAAGGTAGGTAACTATTGGCTCGTCTAGGTCCAACTGGCCGGACTCTACTAATTGCATAATAGATATGGCTGTGAAGATCTTGGCAGTCGAGCCTATTTGGAAGAGAGTGTACTCGTCTACTGGTACTTGGTTTGGTGCGTCTGCATAGCCAAAGCCCTGTGTCCATGTGAAGCCAGTATCTGCATCTACTATTGCAATGGTTATCCCAGCTATAGAAAGTGCTTCCATGAGTGTGGTGGCGTGGTGGGTTGCCACTTGAATAGTCTGTTCGAATTGCTGTTCCTGCGGCTGTGCTTGCTGATTTTCTTGCTCTTGTGCATGTGCTGCGATGGGTGATAGTACCATTACTACCGCTAAAACAATTGCAGTCATAATTTTTGTTACTTTGCGCATATAAATGCCTCCTTTTTTTTATATAGCAATTCACCTTTAAATCGGCCCCACCTATCGCCGAAAAAGCGTTGAAACGTCCGCTATTTTCGGCTCGGGCGGGACCGTTTAAAGGGGGAATTGCTATATATTGCATATATAAACCACACAACGTGTGTTAGTAGCTATGGGCCTTAGGCCCCGCGCCCCATATGGATGTGATTAAAAATTGACGACAATAACAGTGAAGCTACATAAGCCCCACAAACCGCGCCCAAAAGTACAAAGCTAAAGCCGTCTGCCCATGAGTGGTGCAGCCAACCAACAAGCCAGTTTAAAATAGTTAAACCAACAACTGTCGCAATAATGATAATCAAAAGCCCAATATTATGGTCAGTGTTTAAAAGGTACATAGTGGGGTAGTACAATGCCCCTATAAACAGCACCAAGGTAACAAAGTCTGCGATGTTTTGTATGTTGCCGTCATGAAAAGGGGACAGTACCCACAATGCTGAAAGGGTGAGACTAATAACAGCATAAATAATGTACCGCGAGGCTATCATTGCAAAGCGTGACACGCCCCATAACATTTCTATCCTATTCCACTTAGAGTCGAACGCGATGTTTGAAGCGTTTAGCGATGCCAACGGCAACAGCAATAAAAACACTAATATAGAAGCTTGACGTGCGGCGGCATTGTCTGTAACAAGGTACGCTACCATTGCGCACAGGGCCATAATTACGCAGATAAACATGCCTCTTGTCTTCATAAGAAGTAAATTGTTGAGTACTGCGCCAATTATCCCCCTCATGCTAGGCCACCTTGCCCCTATGCATGGCGTTAAACGCGACAGACAAGGCCATAGAAACTACATACGTCGCAGCTACAGCAACCGCTTTAAGGACATAGCTATCCCCCACAAGCACATGTATGCCAAAGGCCATGGTCATTGCCAAAAACATCGACCCAAACAGTGCTATTAGCCCAGTACTATCCTGCCTAGGGTTAAGCAAATATACAATGGGGTAATATGTTACACACATAAGCAGCCCTGCTACAAGTACATCTACAAAGGAGAACAGGCCTAGATAATAGTAATAATCCAATGGCAGCACAGCCCATACAGCCAAGCCAGCTGCTACAAGCAACACATATAGAATGTACCGTGATATAACCATAAAATGAGGTGCTAAGGCCCACGAGTTTTCGAAGGCTGTCCACTTGGTAGAGAAGGGCGTAATAGCGTTCTCTAGTGATGCAGAGGGTAGTGCAAGTATAATTGCATATGGCACATACATGCCTATCTGTGGGCTTCCTGTTACAAAATACATTGCCGTCAATAGTAGCAGTAGTAACATATAAATCCTGGTTAGCTTTGTGTTCATAAGATAAAAATTGTTGATTAATGCACCTGTTAGCTCTTTCATGCCGCTTCTCCTTCCAGTAATAGCTCTATTACCCTTTCTAGGGTGCTGTGGATGGATTCTATATTGTACTTTTCATAGAAATCTTTTGGGTTTTTGGCTATTATATAAATTGCGTGGTCTTCTTTTCTTATTTTGGCAATATCGCTACGCTCTATAGAATCTAGTTGCTTTGACGTTATGGTAAATATTTGATGCTGGTGTAGTAGGTCGTCCTTGTTGCTATTAAGCTGTACGTCGCCGTCTTCTATTAGTATGATTTCGTCGGAAAGGCGCTCTATCTCACCCATTATGTGTGATGTTAGTATTATTGCGTTTTCGCCACTTTCTACGAAGGCGTGAAGCAGGGCCCGCACTTTGGATGAAGCTTTTACGTCCAACCCACGGGTGGCCTCGTCCAGCACTAGGATTTTGGCGTTGTGCGACAGGGCTATTGCTATTGCCAGTTTTGTTTTCATACCTGTAGAGTATTTGCTGGTTTTGAGATTATAATCCAACTCTAGGTGATCAAGTGTTTGTATAAACTTGGCCGCGTCCCAGTTTTTGTAGGTATAGGACATTATCCGGGATATGATTTTGGCAGTAAAATGCCCAGGAAAGCCATAATCACTTGATACTATCCCCAAGTCGTTAAGGAGTGTAGGCTTTATTTTGTTGTGTGTAGTCCCGCTGAAATTATATTCTATGTTGCCGCTATCCCATTTTAGGAAGCCCGTAAGGCATGAGATAAGTGTGGACTTGCCGGCACCGTTGAGCCCTATAACGCCCAATATTGTGCCCGGCTGCAGCTCAAAGCTGACGTTGCGTATCCCCCTGCCTGTGTCGTATATTTTTGTAAGATTGTTGACTTTTAATATGTTTTGCATCTAATTATCCTCCCAAAGTATTGTTAGTAGCTCATGTAGCTCTTTTAATTCTACGCCGTTTTGTTTTGCTATTTGGATGATTTTTTTTGCTTCGTCTTCTACCTCGCGAAGTAGGGCATCCCTTAACGAAGACTTGTTTAAACCCTGGGCCACAAAGTTGCCTTTGCCCTCTACGCTTTCTATGATCCCGTCTTGTTGCAATTCTGTATACGCCCGCTGGACAGATAGGGTGCTTACTTCCAATGATTTTGCAAGGTTGCGCACAGATGGCAGACTATCGCCTACGCTTAATTCCCCGTTGGCTATAAGTAGCTTTATCTGGAAAATTATCTGCTCGTATATTGTTTCCTTGCTATGCTGCTTGATTATAAAGTCCGGAATATAGCACCACCCCTTTAGTAGTATTGCCACGATGTTACACCTCCCGCTACGGATTGCTATTGAGTGCGCGTTTACCAATGCATCCGTTTACAACTGTGTTTGCGTGTTCGTGACTGTGTTGGTCGACATATACAGTATATGTCGGTTTGGAATTGTTGTCAACCTCTTGTGTCAACTTTTTTTTCGCCCAATAAAAAAAGGGTGTAAACATACACCCTTAAGCCTTACGTGCTGGCACAATGGATCGCTTTTGGCCCAATCATCAAAACTGCAGGCTACTGTGGCAGATACATATTATCCTTCTGGTTATTGAAGGATTTGCAAATTTAAGTGTCATATGGTACTTGAATAGGGTATAATTGTACTATAGATTCGTGAAGAAGGTGACGAAATGATTGACAAAGTAAAGTACTGGCTTGAATTATGCGATGATGACCTTAGGGCGGCAAAAAAATCTACTCGCTTCCAAAGACTATTTGTGGATGGGATTCATTTGCCATCAAATTGCAGAAAAAGCATTAAAAGCTGCAATGGCAAGTATAACCGATGAAGTGCCGAAAATTCACCATTTGCTTAAACTGGCAAATATGGCGGAAGTCAACGATGATTTAAGCGAATCACAAAAAAGTCTACTTGGTAAATTAATGCCTTTGCAAATTGAAGCAAGATACCCAGAACACAAGTCTAGGATTGCTGCAACGCTGACAAGCGACTATTGTGCCGACTTATTGAAGGAAACGGAGGAGTTTTTATGTTGGATAAAAGCACGGTTAGAGAAATAGCCAATAACTACGCACAAGTTATCCGCCAGACCTACACCCCAAAACAAGTTATCCTGTTTGGTTCATATGTAAACGGTACGCCTCGTGCAGACAGCGATATAGATATTGCTGTTGTTTTCGAGCATGTGGAGGGGGACTTTTTGGAGCAATGGGGACGGCTGATAAGGCTGTGCGAGAATGTTAGTTATGATATTGAACCGCATATGTTAGATGAATCAAGTAACAGTAGTGGGTTTTTAGACCATATAAGAAGTACAGGGGAAGTTATTTTTGAAGCGTAGATGTTTATAACATTTTCCTGGAGTATCTATGCCGTTTTTATGTACTATTTAACTATCCATATCGACCTGTCTATTTCACTCCTACCATATGCTTTGTTTATCTTTGCGAACTTAAACATCAAAAAGCCGGCCATTACGCGCTAAACCTTCGCGTAATGGCCGGCTTTTATACTTTACTACAACACACCCTTTTTTAAGATAATATTAGCATATTTAGCACTTTCGCCCGTAGCAACAATGGCATATGCCTTCTTGGCTCGCTCGTAAAATGCGAAGCGCTCTATGTCTTCTACACCATGATAATTATCGTACTTTGCCAGTATGCTACGGTACTCATCTTTAATTAGTGGGACATAATCATCCCCTGGTACGGTGCCCATAAGTGCCACTGGCTTGTCTACATATGTGTCTAAAGGCAAAAACTTGAGTATCGCTTCCAAAACCGGCGGTATGTTGTGGCCATCCAGCCGTATTAGGCGCTGCGCCATGCTTGCAGCGGGAAAATTGCCGTCGGCAAGTACTATTTCATCGCCATGGCCCATTTCCATTAGTGTTTTAAGAAGATCTGGGGACAAAACAGGTGGTATGCCTCTTAACATTTACTTCAGCCTCCGCATGATATAGTGTAATAAACCTACTGTAATATAGCCCATTATAGCATGTGGCAGCTATTGCAACATCCTTCGTAGGTGCCTGTCGCTAAAGCCGTATTTCTTGGCCAATGTGTCGATATTATAGCCATTAAACTCTTTTAGAGCTTCTTTCTCTAGGCATCCTGCAAATATTTTGCGGGCAGATGGTACATAAATTGTTGCACCGCCAAGGTTTTCACATAGGGCGTATATGGCATCGAAGCCCTCTAGCCCCATTAGTGCATCATATGGCTGCAATATAGATGCAGGGTGCCGCTCGGCTACTTGGCGTAGGATGTTCTTATTCATGTTGGCCTCCTTATATAGACAATATGTTCCCTGTGATGTGAATCGAACATACATACACTACCCGCAATGTGTAATACTGTCAAGCCTTTTGTTGTGCACGCAACTTAGACACAACTCTATGATATGATACTGCCAATTGGGCAAAGTATATTTGTGAACAGCAAGGGGTGCGAGTTACATCATGCAAACAATATTAATAGTAGAAGACGAACATGCAATTTCTAATTTGATATATGTAAGCCTTAGAGAAGAAGGGTACCACTGCACACGTGCCTATGACGGCAAGCAAGCGGCGGACTTTATAGAAAGCGAGACATACGATTTAATCCTGCTGGACATTATGCTTCCAGAAATAGATGGCTATGAGCTGTTGGAGTTTATTAAGCCAATAGGTACGCCGGTTATATTTATAACGGCCAAAGGCACGGTTGATGACAGGATACGAGGCCTAAAATTGGGCGCAGACGACTATCTGGTTAAGCCGTTCCAGATAGGGGAGCTTATTGCAAGGGTCGAGGCCGTAATGCGGCGTTATGGTAAAAGTGAAAAACAACTGCTTTTTAAAGATGTATCAATTAACATAGACTCCCGCCAAGTAATAAAAAACAACAGCATAATAGACCTGACCGTGAAAGAGTTTGACTTGTTGGTAGAGCTTATACGCAACAAAAACGTAGCATTGTACCGCAACAGGCTTTACGAGAAAGTATGGCAAGAAGACTTTGTAGGGGAAACCCGGACCCTAGACTCCCATATCCAGCGGCTGCGTAAAAAACTTGGCTGGGAGGACTGTATCAAAACAGTGTTCCGTATCGGGTACCGCCTAGAAGGGTAATGAATGGAGACTAGTGTATGCGGCTTTTTGCAAAGTTCTTCTTATGTGCTACAGCCGTAATTAGTGTTGCCTTGCTGCTGTCTGGCTATTTGTTAATTGCTTTTTCCCATGAAAGCGCTGTTAACAGGGAGGTAGACCGTGCACTTAGCCAGTTCCAGCACGACAGGTTTACGGTCCAGGCCAATATAATTGCTAACGCAGAAAGCATGCAAGAAGGGTTGGGCATTTCTATATTTAGCAGTTTATCGTCTGAGTTGAGTGGGCTTACGGCTTTTTTTGATTTACAAAAACAATTAATTTACTCCCAACTCCCGGCACAGGCGGATTTTGCGCTGCTGGGATATATATCCGAAAATACCCATATTGTTGAGTTCCAAGAAATAGCAGGCGTGACCTATATCCTTGTAGGTGGCATGGTTACCCAAAGCGACATCACGCTGTATATCATAGCCGCAACAGACATAAGCGCCGTTGTTGCCCAGCGGCAATACATGGCGCAAAGCTTTGTAAGAATATACTTTATAACGCTGTTGCTGAGTATGGTCATGATCCTTATATTGTCCACATTTATAACAAGGCCAATTAAGAAAATGAATAAAGCCGCCGCCGCCATTGCACAGGGCCGCTACAACCAGCGCTTGCGCATCTTAAGAGGGGACGAAATAGGCGAGTTGTCTGGTAGCTTTAACCTGATGGCAGAAGCAATAGAAGAAAAAATCTACGAACTACTAGAAAACGCCCGCCAAAAAGAAGATTTTGTTGCAAACTTTGCCCACGAGCTAAAGACACCACTAACATCCGTTATAGGGTACGCAGACATGATTTATCAAAAAAACCTGCCAGCCAGCCAGGTCAAAGATGCGGCATGGTATATCCTCAACGAAGGCTTACGGCTCGAGTCACTTTCGCTTAAGCTGATGGACTTGATAGTGCTAAACAGGCAGGATTTTGTTTTAGAAGAAATGGACGTAAATGAGCTTATGCAAGACATATCTGGTACGCTTAAGCCCATGCTCACAGACAAAGAAGTTACCCTTATCCTTAAAATACAGCCGGCCTATATAAAAGTAGAGTACGACCTGTTTAAGACCTTGATGTTTAACCTGATAGACAACGCCGTAAAAGCCGGGTGCAAAGGTATCCACATAGGCGGCAAGAAAAACAAAAACTACTACAGCGTTAGTGTCTCTGACGATGGTAGTGGTATGCCAGAGTCAGAGCTTGCCAGGATTACAGAGGCATTTTACACGGTAGATAAGTCGCGCTCGCGTAGGCAGCACGGTGCTGGTATAGGTTTGGCGTTGGTGGCAAAGATAGCAGAGGTACATGGCAGCACGCTTACATTTTACAGCTCCGAAAACGTAGGTACCGCTGTGACAGTTGACTTGCAATGTGGAGGTGACGGTAGTAATGGTTAAGAGAATTGCCTTTACGGCGGCAGGGATAGCCCTATCGTTGGCAATAGCCATTGGCGGGTGGGTTATCACCAGCAGGCTAATGGACATAGAATCCAACAGGTTATTGTCTGCCACCATGACGTTTAGCGTTGATACCCCGTTTATAGAGTACGACAACGATAGCAATTACCCTGTTAGACTAACAGACCAAGAAATAGTTTCTATTGTAAGCAACTGGGAAGCTTTGCGACACCGGGAGCCAACAGTACGAAGGCGGCTCCACGAGCCGGCGGCAGGGCAAATTAATATGGAGCAAGCAGTTATAGCAGCAAGGATGGGAGTAGACTTCCTGCGCGAACATGGCATATTGCCAGAAGAAATGCTCTCATTTAACGACATAAGAGCATATCTTGGCCAGAACATAACGTATGAAGGTGAATTTTTGCCCCTAGAATACAGCTATTGGAACGTATATTTTTTTAACGATTATATGGAAGTATTAATGAGTATAAACGCAGTAACAGGCCAGGTATGGCATATAGAAATTAACACTTATAATACGACGAATAGTGGGTATATATCGCAACTATTTCTTACAGCCAGCAGCGATACTATTATGGATGTGCTTACAGCATTTGTGTATGAATTGGAGATATATTCTGATGAGGATGTAATATTTAGTTTCGATTTTATCGAGGGAAGTATCGAGTTTAGACCTACGACTTGGGATATGCGAAATAGCGATACATCTCTGTTTGAAATAGAGCAGCAACGCCGGCAACAATTGTGGAGGTCAAGGGATGTTATAGTGGCACGGAAAGTCTTTGCAGATAGCAGTGCGGCAGCAGTAATAACAACAACAGGCGTATTTGTGCAAAGCGACAATGAATCAGAGTTAACTGTCGTAGACGCATCTATCATAGAAGCAACTGTCCTAGAAGCAAATGTAATGCCAGAAGGCACGCTGTACTTCAACAGGCTAGGTATTTCCATAGTCCCATGGATGCAGTGGCCTTCTTATGTGTATGTGAGGGATTGATTGGAGCCAAAATAATTTGCAACTCTGACACAACTTTTTCGAAAGTCTATTACATCTCCCTGATATGATGGTTGCATCGACGACAATCGTATCAGGGATTTTTATTAGCAAATACAGCTACCCGTCTGTCGCCGAAAATGACGAATCGCTATACGTGTATAAAGGAGAAAACCATGAACAGAAATACAAGTCAGGTAAGGCGCGGAAGACGCGTGCAAAAATCTAGGTGGTATATGACGGCGTTGGTAGTAGCCATGTTTATGATTACATCGGTGCTTCTGGTTGCGCTTTTCTTGCGTGAGCTATACATGCCGACACTAATTATCCAGCACCAGCCCCTGGACATGACCAACCAGGTAAAAGTCGAAGAAGCACATAGGGCAGCGGGTAGGTTTATATCATATAGGCCAGCAGACATACATGAAAATGCAACAAGCCAATATGAAAACACCACCCAAACAAGCTACATCTCGACTAGTGAGTTGGACGAATTTTTTAGCCGGTTTGGCTACAGCTTAGGCATTTATTTCAAAAACCTTGATACGGGCTTCGTGTATACCCACAACGCTGACACCAAATTTTTTGGCGCAAGCCTTAACAAGGCCAACCATGCATTGTACACCTACATCGCAGCAGAGCGCGGCTATATAGATATATACGCCGTACATACATTTACCGCAGAAGACTGGTGGGGCGGGACAGGTGTAATACGGTTTATGCCAGCCGGCACCCTGCTCACAACGCGGGAGCTGCTGCACCACGCAGTTGTATATAGCGACAATGTAGCTTTTCGTATGCTTACAAGATATATGAACAACATAAGCTTTAGTTATAGCGACTTCTTAGCAGAGTTGGGTGCAAACCCTGATTTTATACTAAGTACTTACTCGCACAATACCTGTGCCAATGATACAGCGCTATGGTTTAATGCCTTGCACGCATATCTAGAGTCGGACAGCCTATACGGCCACTATCTGCACAATGACTTGCTTAACACGGCCTTATATTCACACCCATACTTTACAAGGGGTGCTGTTTTTGGGGGCGACTACGATGTTAATGTGCGGCTTATAAACTCTGGGTACGAAGTTGCACAAAAATATGGGTGGAGCGTTCATGCCTTTAATGTCGCAGGTATAGTATATGCAAGTACACCGTTTATGCTGGTTGTCATATCCGACATGGACCATGGTGCGCATGGCTTGTTTGATGAAATATCGCAGCTTATGAAGGACTTTAACGCACGCTATTTCTAAAGTTATAGTTTTCCGCGGGATACCACATCCCGCCTAACATACAGCACCCCGTCCCTACGGGGCTGCAAGCTCCACTTGACTAAGGAGATGCAATCATCTTGTATCTCTATGCACGTTATTTGTTGGCGAGATACACAACTACCGTTGTTGTAATAAGGAGGCTCGCCATCTTTTGGGAAAGAGGTGTGATGGGTATGCCCTGCTATTAGCGTAATATTTTGTTGTTGACACCATTTTATAAGACGCCTTTCTACCATATTGCGGCGGCCCGTGCGGTGTGGTGTGTCGAAAGGGTTTAGTACACCAATAAGCTCCAGCGGCCGCCATATATAGCGCACCAAAAACCTTGCAAGCCGCCACATCCTAAAATTAAAAAAGTCTGCCTGATGCCCGTGAATAAGTAAAATTTCTTGCCCCGACGGCTGGTGTTTTAACACTAATCCCTCATGTATTTTTATGCCTGTAAAAAGCGGAATGTCGGGCGTTTCGCTACTGTTGTATCCAGCCACGGGGCTACCCTCCAAATAACGCGCTACCCACGCAGGGTCTTTCTTGTCCATGTCGTGGTTGCCGTATATCATATGAAGCCTACCATGTTTGTGAAACTGTGAAAGAAGCTCAAAAATATTATGATGCTCTTTCATAATCATGGGGAAGCGCTTGTTTTCCCACAGTTCGTCCCCGTCGCCTAGCTCTATGTAGGTGAAGCATTCGCGCAGGTAGTACTTTAGTGCTGCATAATATATATTTTTGTTTATGGCAAAGTTGTCTGCAGCTGTGCCGGTACCGCGGTGGCAGTCGCTTATTATTACCAGTCTCGAGTCCCGGTTTATGCATAGTTCGTCAGCAGAAGCAAAGACATTTTGCACCCTTGTAAATGCGGACATATAAAAGGGCCCCTTTCGCGTAGATGTATCGTAATAATCTATGCGAGAGGGGCCTTGCTTGTGCTAATATTTGTGCTTTAAAGTTATAGCGAATTAATTTTGCGTACTACCTAGCCATACGCTTACGGATATACAAGTTAAGCTCCTTAAAAGCACTGCGGGGGTTGATTTCGTCAAGGGCTTCTAACAAAGCTTTGGCTTCGTCATCAGAGAGGTGTTCGCGCTTGTTGGCCAGGAATGCGGCGCGGTTCTTTAGTATAAACAGGCGGATATCGCCTTCTGACTCGCGCTTGCCCATCATCTCGCCCACTACCTTGCTGGTTTGGGCAAATTGCATAAACTGTTTGTTCATAAGTGCATAGTTGAGCTTGCCGCTTTCGTCGCTAAAGCGGTCTACTATGGCTTTAAACTCGTCGCTTTCTAACATCTGGGCTGCGGTTGGTAGGTCGCCAATGGCCCCGTCTGTGCAGACTTCGTCGTCTTCTACTTCATCCGAAACCATGATTTTTACTTTGCCACGGGCCGAATAGGGCAGACCGGCCAGTAAGTCCATAGCCTCGTCGAAGGACGCGTATGGGAAAAAGTCTTGGTCAACCACGCCGTCTATTATGACATCGCCGGTGCGCTTGTCTACTTGGGCGAATATGGTCATGTCTTGGTCTGTGCGGTGCATTTTTATGCCGCTGCCGCCGCTTTTTAGCTTGATTTTGTAGGCTACGGCCGGTATCATTTCCAGCTCTACTACCTTTGTGCGGATAATGTTCATGGGTTACCTTCCTTTTTATATAGTTTGTTATAACGGGTTAAATCGCAACACCTAAATACCTGCGTATTTACCCGTTGCCTCAATTTTCCTTATGGCTGAGATAACGGTGTCTTTGTCTTCTGGGTTTGTTATGCCGTGCCACAAATCGTTAGAGGGTAATACTTTCATTTTTAGTTTGCCGGCTTTTATAAGCAGGTCTATCTCTTTGGGGAGGAGATATTCGTCTTTGGCAATGTCTGCGGTTTTTAGGAATCTTTCGAAGCCTTCTTCCAATAGCGGAAATATCTCTGGATGTAGGCCAAAGAAGTTCATAGACACTATGGTATCTTGTGGATAGTCGTTGTTTTTGGGTATTGCCAGTTGCTCGTCTACTTCTTGTAGGTAGCCGTTTGTGTCTACAGTGCATATGCCCCTGGCCACGGTCCCGCTGTCGGACAGGGAGTTTTTGAGGTAGTATGCTACCATTGCGCTGTCTTTTGATGTTGTTAGATGTTTATGGATTTTTGTATATGCCTCGCGTCCATAAAAGTCATCTGCGTTTAATACAACGAAGGGCTCTTGCACTGCATCGCGGCAACATAGCACGGCTTCTGCTGTGCCGTATGGCTTTTTTCTGTGAGAAGGTAGTTGCTGATATACATAGGTCGTGTCAATTTTGTTTTCGATGCGGTTGCCAATGACACGCTTAAAGTCTTCTTCGTTCTCCTTTTTTATGATGAGTACTGCTTTGTTAAACCCGGCTTCCAGGGCATCGTGGATAGCAAAGTCCATAAAAACCTCGCCGTTAGAGCCTATTGCCTCTAGTTGCTTTAGCCCGCCGTAGCGGCTGCCCATACCTGCTGCCATAATTACTATTGTGGTTGGTTGCATATACATAACTCCTTTATGAGACTTCTTCAGAAATTTTAGATGAAGTCAATTGAAAATTTATATCGTAAAAAAGCCTTCTGGCGGCTCAGCTACCCATGCTGTGTTAATTGGGTAATCCAATAACGGTTGTGTAAGCTCTAGCCTATTGCAGTGCAATAGTTGGCCTTGTGTGTTACTCACACGTGTGCTGCCGTATTTTGTATCCCCAAGAAGTGGGTGCCCTATTGCAGCAAGGTGTGCGCGTATCTGGTGGCTGCGCCCGGTTACTGGGTTTACAGATACTAGGGTACGGCCGTCTGATATTGCTAGTGATGTATACTGTGTTGTGACAGTGTTTGCGGCTGTGATTGTGACTGTTGGAACCGCATCACAGTTGGTTATATATACCGTGTTGGTGCTTGTATCTTTGTGATACAGGCCCAACAGGGTGGCACTGCCAGTAAGCTCCCCCTCTACAATTGCCAAGTATTGCTTTTGTATGGCACCTGGGGTAGCAAATAGGGCGTTTACGGCTCGCAAGGCTTGATAATTCTTTCCGCATACTACAAGGCCGCTGGTGTTTACATCCAGCCTATTGCATAGTGCCGGTGTAAAGGTCGCGCCTGGCGGGTAGTCACCTTTTTGTTGCAGGTATGCTATCACCCTAGCCAGTAAGTGTGTGGTCGTGCTTTTCATACCGCCATGGGAGGCTACACCTGTAGGCTTGTTTATTATCAGGAGATTTTCGTCTTCGTATACAATGGGGGGTAAGTCGTTGTTGTGGGTTGTTTTGGCCCTGCCTTGTGGCGGTGGGGCACCAGATTTTGATACAACGCGGATTTTGCGGCTGTTTTCCAGCGTATCTTGGGAAAGGTGAAACTCAATTGTGTCCCCAGCTTGAAGCAACTCCCCGCCTTGGGCCCGCTTGCCATTTAGCTTTATGCGTTTTTTGCGAAGCAGCTTGTATATAAATGAACGAGTCGCGTCATTTAAGTACATAAGAAGAAACTTGTCTAGACGGCGGCCTGTGTCTGCGGCGGTGATTATAATCTTATTCACGGCCTTTATGGTCCCATATCAGGTATGCGTTCATAAAAGCGTCTAACTGGCCGTCCATAACGGCTTGTACATTGCCGGTTTCTTCGCTTGTGCGGTGGTCCTTGACCATGCTGTATGGGTGGAATACATACGAGCGTATTTGGCTTCCCCAGGCATTGTCCATTTTTGCGCCGCGGATACGGTCCAGATTTTCTAGTTCTTCTTCTTTTTGTTTGAGGTATAGTTTGGCCTTTAGCATTTTCATGGCGCGGTCGCGGTTTTGTATCTGGCTGCGCTCGTTTTGGCATTGGACAACTATACCTGTGGGGATATGAGTTATACGGATAGCGGACTCGGTCTTGTTTACATGCTGGCCGCCTGCGCCGCCGCTTCGGTAGGTATCTACTTTTAGGTCTTCTGGGTTTATTTCTATAGAATCGGCCTCTGTAAGTTCTGGCATTACATCGCAGGATGCAAAGGACGTGTGTCGCCTACCGCTTGAGTCGAATGGTGAAATACGTACCAACCGGTGTATCCCTTTTTCGCTGCGTAAATAACCAAAGGCATTGTCTCCGCTTATTTGAAAAGTCGCGGATTTAACACCGGCTTCCTCGCCGTCTAGCAAGTCCAAAAGCTCGAACTTAAAGCCACGGCTGTCTGCCCAGCGGCTATACATGCGAAGCAACATGCCCGTCCAGTCGCAAGACTCTGTACCACCGGCACCTGGGTGCAGGGTTACTACTGCGTTGGCCGCGTCGTATTCGCCGCTAAGCAAGGTTTCTACACGTAGCTGGTCGTAGGCTTGGATAAAGGCCTCTGCCATCTCTGCCGCTTCTGGTACTAGGGTGGCGTCTGCGGCTTCTATGCCCATCTCGCACATGGTTATGGCATCTTCGTAGGCAGTTTCTAATTTCTCGTAGGATATAACTTTGTGCCGTAAGGCTTTAATCTGACGCAGCACCTCTTGTGAGCGCGCAGCGTCGCCCCAAAAGTCTTGCGCGGATGTTTGGGATTCTAGTAATTCTATTTGAGCTTTGGCGTTGGCCAAGTCAAAGTGAATCCCCCATTTCTATTAGCTTGGCTTTATATGGCGCTAGGTTGCGCTTTAGTTCTTCTAATGCCAGCATTTTATCACTCCTTGCGATGATGATATGTTTAACTTACTTTGTTAACACAGCACTGCTTATATTTCTTGCCGCTGCCGCATGGGCAAGGGTCGTTGCGACCTACCTTGTCACTGTCGCGGCGGGTGGGCCTTTTGACGGCGGTGGCGTCTTGGTTGGTAGACATATCTTCTTTTTTAACAGCCTGTTGCATTTGGGGTTGCATCTCGTTTACAACTGCCACATTAAACAGGGCGCGTACTGTGTCAAGCTGGATGTTATTGCTCATTTCCTCGAACATTTCAAAGCCCAGGAACTTATACTCTACCAGTGGGTCACGCTGGGCATAAGAGCGCAGGGATATACCTTGGCGCATCTGGTCCATCTCGTCGATATGGTTCATCCATTTTTGGTCAACTGTGCGCATCAAGAATACACGCTCTAACTCGCGCATACGCTCTGGGGTTATTGTGGCTTCACGTTTTTTATATAATTGCACCGCTTCGTCGTATAGCTTGGTTTTTACACTGTCTTTGGTTGTTGTGTCTAGCTCAACAGAAGTTAGCTCAAGTGCGGGTTTGTGGTAAATTAGCATTAAGTTTTCGTTTAGGGCAGGGATATCCCATTCGTCTGGGATGTCGCCGGTCAGATATGCGTCTGCGGCTCTATCCAACACAGCTTTTAGCATGTTCATGATATGGTCTTGCAAATCTTCGCCGGCGATTATCTTGTTGCGTTCGCTGTATATAATCTCCCGTTGCTCGTTCATGACTTGGTCGTATTGCAGCAGGTGCTTACGTATGCCAAAGTTATTGCCCTCTACTTTCTTTTGGGCGTTTTCTATGGCCCTGCTTATCATGCCGTGTTCTATTACGTCGTCTTCGTCCATACGCAGGGTATCGGCGATTTTGGTCATGCGGTCGCCGCCAAAAAGGCGCATTAGCTCATCTTCCATTGATATGAAGAAACGAGTCTCACCTGCGTCGCCTTGACGGCCGGCACGGCCTCTTAGCTGGTTGTCTATGCGCCTGGCTTCGTGGCGCTCTGTACCTATTATTTTGAGCCCACCGGCTTCTCTTACCGCTTCCTTTTGGGGTTTAATTTCTTCGTCACACTCTGCGATAATTGCAGAATATGTTTGCCTGTTTGCTAGGATTTTTTCGTCTTGTGTGTCGGACAAGCTCATTGCGTTGTATATATCTTCGTCATTAAAGCCTTGCTTGCGCATCTTTTGCTTTGCTAAATATTCTGCATTGCCGCCCAGCTTAATGTCCGTACCGCGGCCAGCCATGTTGGTGGCTATGGTTATATTTCCTACCTGGCCGGACATGGCGATAATTTCTGCTTCACGCTCGTGATGTTTGGCGTTAAGCACTTCGTGCTTGATGCCTTTTTTCTTTAACAGGGCGCTTACGAGCTCGGACTTTTCTATTGATACTGTGCCCACCAACACGGGTTGGTTTTTTGCGTGGGCTTCTTCTATTTCTCTTACAATGGCGCGGTACTTTGCTGCCTCTGTGCGGTATACAACATCTGGCCTGTCGTTACGTATCATGGGCATGTTGGTTGGGATTGATATAACATCCATGCCATATATGTCGCGGAACTCGCCTTCTTCTGTCATTGCCGTACCTGTCATCCCGGCTTTTTTTGTGTATTTGTTAAAGAAGTTTTGGAATGTGATTGTAGCCAGGGTTTTGCTTTCACGTTGTACTTTTACGTTTTCTTTGGCTTCTATGGCTTGGTGCAAACCGTCGCTGAAGCGGCGGCCCGGCATAAGGCGGCCTGTAAACTCGTCTACTATTACTATTTCATCGTCTTTGCTTACGTAGGCTATGTCCCTATGCATGTTGTAATTGGCTTTTAGGGCATTGTTGATAAAGTGCTGGATTTCCATATTATCTGGGTCGGATAAGTTTTCTACAGCAAAATAGCGCTCTGCTTTTTGTATACCCTCTTGGGTTAGGGTTACGGCCTTGCGCTTCTCGTCTATTACATAGTCCCCTTCTTCTTGCAGCTCCTGCCTTAGGATGGGGTTGAGTGCGTCTTCTTCGTTTACTATACGACCCTTTTTGAGATTTTTTGCAAATTGGTCTGCCACTTTGTACAGCATGGTGGATTTGCCGCTTGGGCCAGAGATGATTAGAGGCGTACGAGCCTCGTCTATTAGTATGGAGTCAACTTCGTCTATTATCGCGAAATATAGGTCACGCTGTACTTTGTCTTTCTCGAATACCACCATGTTATCACGCAGGTAATCGAAGCCCAGCTCATTGTTGGTGGCATATGTTATGTCACATTCGTATGCGGCGCGGCGCTCTGGTGGGGTAAGGCCGTGTTTTATGCAGCCTGTCTTGAGTCCCAAAAAGCCGTATATTTGGCCCATTTCTTCTGCGTCACGGGTGGCAAGATATTCGTTAACCGTTACCAAGTGTGCACCTTTGCCGGCCAAGGCGTTGAGGTATAGGGGTAGGGCGGCTGTTTGGGTTTTACCTTCACCCGTAAGCATCTCGGATATGCGGCCCTGATGCAAGATAGCACCACCAAGTAGCTGTACACGGAAGTGGCGCTTGCCTGTTAGGCGGGTGGTGGCTTCACGTACAACTGCAAATGCCTCCGGAAGGAGGTCGTCCAGTGTCTCGCCGCTAGAAAACCGTTGTTTGAACTTGGCGGTCATACCTATTAGCTCGCCCTCGGATAGGCGCTGCATGTCAGGCTCAAGGGCTTCTGCGCGGTCTATAAGTGGAATCACGCGTTTTATTTGTTTTTCGCTGTAATTGCCGAATATTTTTTCAAGTATACCCATTGTAATCTCCATTCGATAAATTTCTGCATATCGCAGACATGAAAATATTTAACCTATTGAGTTTAGCAGTGAAACAACAGGCGCGCAAGGGGTGCAGGGAAAATTTAACGGATTAATATGGGCACAAACATACCCTAATTATGTATACTCATACCGCCTTATGGCCACCCATGGTGGCATGAGTACAAGGCGGTACGGTAGTGTTGTTATAACTCATCAAGGCTCTTAAACGAATAACCAAGCTTATGACACTCCGCAATAAAATCATGCAAGATATCCGCATTGGTTGTACTGGTCGAGTGTAGCAGTATTATAGCCCCCGGGTGTAAGCGGGGAAGCAGCTTGTCAAATGCATATGCTTTTGTGGGCTGTTTTTTTGTATCCCAGTCAACATAGGTAACACTCCACAGTACAGTCTTGTACCCCAGCTCACTTGCGGTGATGAGGTTGGCTTCGTTAAAAACGCCTTCTGGTGGACGATAATATTTGGGTGGTGCTTGGCCAATAATGGACTCGTACACCTCCTCAAACTTTCGCAACTCCGACGTAAAACCGTCTGCACTTTTTTTTGTCATGTCCCCGTGAGACATTGTGTGGTTTCCTATTATATGCCCCTCATCTACCATTCTTTTTATAAGCTCAACATTTTTGTTTAGATAAGAGCCAACCAAAAAAAACGCAGCCGGTACATTGTTTTCTTTAAGCACATCCAAGATTTTGGCTGTGCATTCATTTTCAAACCCTGCATCAAATGTTAAAAACAAGGTTTTTTCGTCTTCTGCGCCATGAAAACATGAGTTGTAAGTCTTAAGATACTCACATGTCGCATTTCCTACCGGTGTCTCCCCGTTTTTTTCATACCTAAGCCCCCAGCGTATCACCGGCGATGCTGTTGCCTGGACTGTAAAAATAACCGCTAACACAACTACACATAGTGCTTGCATAAATATTTTCTTGCTAATAATCTTCGCCTCCTAATAGTACAGATTATGTGATATTTTGCTCTTATTGCTGCTTATTATTCACACAAAAATATGTCCAAAAAAAGCACAAGTAACCGGATAACCTTATACAAAGGCCAGCCAATTATTGTGCTTTAAGATTGTTAAACGTTACTTAAACCTGCGTTGGCGGTACCAAGATATGATTAGTCAACCGCAAGCGTAAACTCGAATGTAAACTGCTCGTCTGCCAGCCAGTATTTCTCTGCCAGCTCTGGCCCGCAGCTATTGGACCCTATACCGGCCTGCCTGTAGTCGATACATACTACACTCATGCCGCAGCGCTCTAGTTTATAGTTGTGTGTTTTTTTCGCGAGTTCTTCTTGCGTGTATGGCGAAACATTAAAGCTAAACGTGTCCTTATTTGTCACCCGCAAGGTCATATCCCCATCCGAAAGCGCCATGCGGCGGCAGCCATAATGGCTCCCGTTCTCTTGGGGCTTTATATAGTCCTCGTGTTGTGAATCTACATTGGATGCAAAACTGCCTAGCCATGAAGCGCGGCGCTTGTCTATATAGCTCTCGTGAGGCCCATAGCCAAAATATTCAAGCGAGTCGAAAGCCCTTGGCATAAACATTCTAACCCCAAAGCGCGGTAAATGTGCTTTATGGCGTGCCCTACCCATCATGTTTGCTTCCGACAAGAAATCGGGATTAAATGTGCAGTCCAGCTTAGCAGTAACTGCGCCGTTGCCGTCTATCTCAAACCTTGCGTTGACATCCAGTATCCGCTGGATGAATATCGCGCCTATAGAAAGTTTAGCCTCTATTACCGCACTGTTGCCTACAATAGACGGGGTGCACTCGTACACTTTTACTGTATGGCGGTCATACCCGGCCCGCTCCCATGTCCACCTGATATTTCTATCATTGTCTGTAGGTGCACGCCAGATATTAAACTCCATGGGTTGCTCTAGCAGGGATTTCTGGTTATTGACCATTGTGTCAAACATGCCAGTTGTACGGTTGAATACATAGCGGAAGTTTTCGCCTGATATAGTTATCAGCCGCCCGTTGCTGCTAAAAGTTGGTGCGGTGCTGGCTTTGGGGAGGCTTGGCTGGTTTACATCTTCGTTTATCATAAGCTGGTCAAAGCCCAGCTCATGACCTGCCATTACCAGCGCGGCGTCAACCTTTTGCACATATCGTATCAACAGGGATGAGTCTTTGCCCGCTTGCGGCAGGTTAAGCGAAATTTCTACTTGGCCATGCGGCGGGATAGATGTGCAGACGGCTTTACCGGAGCCTGTTACTATGCCGTCATTTAGCAGTTGCCATTGGATATCTACAAATTTAGATGCATCTGTGAAATCCAAATAATTTTTGAGGATTACTGCGCCGCCCGGCTTATCTTTCCATGAGGCGCGTATTGGACGCAATACGTTTTTATATTCTAGTAAGCCGGTGTGCGGTTTCCTTGAAGGGTATATCAGCCCGTCCATACAGAAGTTGCCGTCATGAGGAAACTCGCCAAAGTCCCCGCCATAGTGGTACATATCGCGGTTGTCGGGAGTTGTGCCAACATAAACAGCATGGTCACACCACTCCCAAACAAAACCGCCGCAAAGCCCAGGATGCTCGAAAATTTTCTCTTGGTAATCCTCCAGGCAGCCAGGGCCGTTGCCCATTGCGTGGGAATATTCGCATAAAATATATGGCTTTTTAATGCCTTCAGATGTGTCTGCAAAGTACTCGTCTATTGCTTGTGGGGAGGCATACATACGACTATACACATCCAGCGCATCCGTTTCGTGACTTTCCCCAGGCGGCATATGGTAAGAACCTTCGTAATGGACCAGACGGGATGGGTCATAAGACTTAACCCACCGGGCTGCAGAAACAAAATTGGGGCCATAACCTGCCTCATTACCCAGCGACCACATAACTACAGCCGCACAATTCTTATGTTGCATTACGTTACTCATCTGCCTGTCTACGATGGCCTCCTTGAAACGGGGGTCACATGCCAACAAGCCATATGTCTTGCTTGGGCCACCGCCATAAATTGATACTGTGCCATGTATCTCTATATCTGACTCGGCTATTACATAAAAGCCATGCTCCGCACACATCTGGTAAAACCATGGTGCGTTTGGGTAGTGGCTGGTTCGTATTGCGTTTATGTTATGAAGCTTCATAAGCTCCAGGTCACGAAGTGCCTGCTCGCGGCTTATGGTGTAGCCTGTTACAGGGTCGCTGTCGTGGCGGTTAACACCCCGGAACTTTATGGACATGTTGTTAACCATGACTACGCCGTTTATGACTTCTATTTTCCTAATACCCACCGGCTGGGAAATAAACTCATCGGAAGTCGAAAATAACAGGGTGTACTGCACAGGGCTTTCGGTATTCCACAGTACAGGGTTTGCAATTGCAAAAATTGGGTGGTTGCCTGGTTTGGAGTCTATGACATTACCCTCTGGTGAATACAATGTACATATTATATCCGGGTTGCCAACCGTCTCAAACTCAACACAAATTTCTGCTTTATCACCTGCCAAGTTGGTCTTAACAAAATAATCCTTGATATGGGATACAGGCCTAGACAGCAGATAAACATCGCGGAAAATGCCAGACATGCGCAATTTGTCTTGGTCTTCTAGATAGCTACCAACACACCACTTCATATTTAATAGGATTATCTCATTGGCGCCGGCTTTCACAAACTTTGTAATATTAAACTCAGCTGTAGAATGGGATATTTGACTAAAGCCTACATACTCGCCGTTTATCCATAAATAAAAACACGAATCTACACCGTCAAAGTTTAAATAACTATCAAGCTCAACATCACCTGCGCATAGGTCAAATGTGTGCCTGTACACCGCACATGGGTTGTCGTCCGGGACATATGGCGGGTCGTAAGGGAAGGGATATCGTACATTTGTATATTGGTGACGGTCGTACCCTTGGGTCTGCCAACAAGAAGGGACAGCGATTTTGCCGTACTCTACCTTGCCAAGGTCAAGCTTGCTGTCATAGCTCTCTGGGAAAGCTTTGGCGAAGCTTTCATAGTAGCAAAAATCCCAGTCACCATTAAGCATTTTTGCCCTGGATGAAATGCCGGACATGGCTTCTTCTTTACATGGGGCGGGGATATAATAGCTGCGATATTTTTCTCGCCCTTGGTGTAACTTTGTTGGTGACTCGTGCATCTTTACGAATTCCATAGGATTACCTTCTTTCTGGTAGATTTAAAGCTATCTGCATGCGATGTTATAGCAAAATAATTCGAAATCGGTCTCGCCTGTCGCCGATTTTGCCTTGAAGCGTTGGCAAATTCGGCTCGGGTGAGGACCGTTTCTCATTGATTTTGCTGTAATGCAGTTTGCACCAGGATTATACATGCATCTTTGACTCAATGGAATCCCGGCGTGAGGCAAAAATTGCTGTCTCTCTTAGACGCTGTGTTCATATTAAAGTGATCGCTTTTGGCCCAATCATCAAAACTGCCAGCTTGTAGCTCCCACACCAATTTGAGTATTGCCGGCTATGAACCGTCTATGAACATAGCTTTCAATCCTTGACAATCCCTAAAAACCCCTCTATAATCACGTTCGGTTAGAAGCTCTGGGCTTCCCTAGCCGGGAATTTAGCCAATAAGATTTCTCGCTAATGTAGCTCAGATGATAGAGCAGCTGATTCGTAATCAGCAGGCCGGGGGTTTGAGTCCCCCCATTAGCTTTTGCCCATATGAAATATGGCATGTATTGGGCTGTCGCCAAGCGGTAAGGCACAGGACTTTGACTCCTGCATTCGAAGGTTCAAATCCTTCCAGCTCAGCTTTAAAAACCCCTGTAATCATCATGGTTGCAGGGGTTTTTCTTTTGGTGGAAGCGGGTCTGGAAATTGGATTTGGTGTTTATTTAGTGTTTGCCACCTTGAAACGGTGCGTTAAAGAGAGTAGATTGTCCTTTCCCATGTCAGAAAACCGTTTATAAACAATGTCATAATTTTCATTGTAAGTTTCTAAGCACCACTTATCAAGGTCGGCTTCGTTGCACTCCAATGCGGCCTTTATTTCATTATGGGTTGCCTGTATTTCGCATAATTCTTCAAATAGTGTTTTATCTTTTTTCATGGCCAATCTCCCCTATGATGCTATACAAGATTTTCCTTTATTATATCAAGCCATCTGCGGCATCACAATAAAAATTCAAGCTTCCATTATGTGCAGCACTCACATTTAATGTAGGCAAGAAGCCCCCAGTGGGATGGCTGGGGGCTTAATATGAATTATTCAGTTAAAGGTGGATGAACCCTTTCGCCATTTACAAATATCTCACCATTACGCTGTAGGACATGCAACCTACCGCCGCCCCACTGTTGGACGTGTAACCGCCTAAGAGTGCCATCCTCGCAATGATAGACTGTGATATGTGTATTAGTAGTGGGCCAACTACGCCGATTATTCAAGGCGGTAACAAAGAAAAATATAGATAACCCGAAAATTACTACTGCAACTGCACTGACGATGGAAAGAAATATTTTATCGAATCTACCCATGATACACACCTTAATAAACAACGTATGGCTTACCTAGTTCGGGCAGCGGGTACATTGCTTTTTGCTTTGCGTCCCTTGCTTCATGCTCCTTTTGTTCTTTTCGTGTTTGTAATTCAAGCGCCGTTTCCAATAGTTCTGGGTGTCCTCGAAAATGGGCCTGTAATTGTCCCCGTGCTTGGGTATCTCGCTGTGGTTGCTGATTGTACATATAAATTCCTCCTATTCAAAATCTTCTAAATATCGGTTTTGTGCAGGACTGTTTACAGCATAGTGCAAATGTTTCATTGTTGCTTCATGGTCGGGGCTTGGGTTACACCCTGACAGTCTCACAGATTTCAAACAAAAACTTTCGCCGTCATGCACCAACACATGAAAAACATCGCCGTTGTTATCACGTTCAAGGCGTGTAAGGCGTTTGAGAATGGCCGTCATGATTTATCACGCCACAGGCAAATTACGACTCCTACACCATGCCTGGCCTTGTATTGCTCAAATTCTGCTTCAGTATAAATGGTTTGAGGTTCGCCATGAAGGTAATAATCACCATCAACGGTTTTGCAAACAATCACAAC
>WQVY01000041.1 GCA_009785605.1 Defluviitaleaceae bacterium
ACCGGTTGTAAACCGTCTAAAACGTACAAAGCCCTCTGCCTGCTCACCGTTTAGGTGTTGCAAACCTGGCGAGAGGTTTATAACCAAGTCTTGGTCTTCTGGGTTATAAAACATAGGTATGGGGACATTTATATATACACCACCCACTGCGTCAACTATCCGCCTAAAGGCCGCCAAGTCTACCTCTACGTAGTAGTGGAACTCCACTCCCAGCATCTCACCAAGCTGGTGCTTAAGATAATATATGCCGTTTCTACCACCAAATACCCTAAGGGCATTAATTTTCATGGTGGTAGGGGGCCGCAAGCCTTCTGCTCGCATCTGTTCTAGCCTATGCTCTGGCAATCGGGTATACATATCACGGGGGACAGACATCATTTTTATATCGCCTGTATCACGATAAAAACTACCTACAATAATCACGTCTGTTAGATTATGATCATCCAACCCGGCTATCAGGAAGTTTGACCTGGCTGGGGGGCGCAAATAGTTATTTTCTTCTGCTTCATGTGTATCGGCATCATCGTATGTGCTTGCAATACTTTGGTCACTATTTTCATATTCGTCGTATTCGTACGGTGACGGGGTATGCAAAATAAGCTGAGGCGGGCTGGACCTACCATCAACGATTAACAGTGCTATCACACCTATAGTTGACAGTACCAGCGCCCCAGAGGAAATTGCGCCTGCAATAAGAAGGGATTTTTTTATTAATGCCTTTGGGAAGTTGTGCCAGAACATATGAATCACTCCAAAATAAGCAACGATATCAAACTTATAGGCGTATATAACCATCATAGACCATATATGTCAACTAGACTTCTAATAAAACAGCAATTCAACTTTAAAGCGGCCCCGCCTGTCGCCGAAAAAGCGTTGGAACATCCGCTATTTTCGGCTCGGGCGGAACCGTTTAAAGGATGAATTGCTTTACATGCTGGACTTGGTGTTGCGCGGTAACCCTCTTACACAAAACCGCATAATATAAACCGTATAACTTAGCTTTATAAATTCTACCTCGCTGGAGGGTTTTTTATGCCATTGTTTATCCCAAACCAAGCACCAAGCCCGTTTTTTTCACAGCGCCGTAAAGGCAACTTGCCCGGGCAAAACGGCAGAAATAACCGGCCCGGCGGCGACACATTGCACTTATACCCGCTGGATGTAGCTCCAGCCCAAACCGGCCGCAGGGCACAACCCAACCGGCGTCAACCAGAGCGGCAGATGCGCGCACCCACATCACCGCTTGCCCATGGCAACGCCAGCCCACTTGCACGGCCAGAATATACCATGGCACCACCAGTTATGCACAATAACATAGCGCCCAAAGTTCCCCAGAACGCGCTAGGGCAAACTCCTCCACATAGTAGTAGTAGTAGTACCTCTAGCGACACGCCGCCGTCTCCACAGCAAGCAGCCAACCAATTCCGCAGGACAAACAAAGGTTTGCCAGATGGCGTACGCTACGAGCCGCTGGACGAAGACACAATGCGCTTATTAAGAGAGCATGGGCATCTGCCTCCCGTACCAGAAACACAAGACGCACAACCACCAATGCAGCAACCACTTGCGCCTGTTAGCGCGCACATCCCACCACCATCACCTCTGGGGGTGCCGCTACCGCAGCAAACAGCCGCATCCATCCCCCAACTCACTGCGCCGGAAATGGAACCTATTATAAAAATAATCAAGGAACTAATCCAAGATGAGCGCAACGCTCACATCTTTTATAGCCACTTGGCAAAATCTGCGATGGGGCAACCTATAGAGCCGGCTTTAACCAACATAGCAAGCGACAGCGTAAAACATACACAAAAGTTTACTCACATATTAACCAGCCAGTTTAACAGTAGCTTCGAGCCGGCCGAGGCTGAAATCAACACCGGCCTAGAAATAAAAGATGCGCTGACCCTAGCGTTGCAAGAAGAAAATGCATCACTTCGCACACTGGCAGAGCTGCATGAAAGTGTAGCCAACACCGAGTCTGAAAGGGTCATCCAACGCATTATTAACAAAAAAATCGCAAACTACAACCAACTCGAAAGGCTTTTTGCACTCACCTAGTGAATATGCCATGCCCTACAAATAAAAAGGACATTTGAATTATATGATTATTTCAATCACATAATCCAAACGTCCTTTATAAACTATACCCCTATCCTAATCCTAATAACTCATTTGCCCATACGTGCGCGGATACGGTACTACATCACGGATATTTTTCATGCCTGTGAGGTACATTAGGCAACGCTCAAACCCCAAGCCGTACCCGGCGTGTTTTACGCCACCATAGCGCCGCAAATCCACATACCAGTCATAATCTTCTGGCTTAAGACCAAAGCGCTTGATGCTGTCTTCCAGTACATCAAGCCTTTCTTCACGCTGGCTGCCACCAATAAGCTCTCCTACGCCAGGTACAAGCAAATCCGCAGCGGCTACGGTTTTCCCGTCATCGTTTACACGCATATAGAAGGCTTTAATCTCGCGTGGGTAATCGGTCAAGAAAACCGGTGCGTTATAATATTCGCATATATAGTGTTCGTGCTCTTTTTGCAAATCTGCCCCCCACTCAACAGGGAACTCAAAGTCCCTGCCAGAGGCTCGAAGCAACTCAATTGCTTTTGTATAACTGCAGCGCACAAACTCAGCGTTGGCAACGGCTTTTAGGCGGCCTAAGAGCCCAGGCTCTACCCATTGTTCAAAGAAGGCCATTTCTTCTGGTGCATTTTCTAGCACGTAGCAGATGATATATTTAAGCATTGCTTCTGCGGTTTCCATATAGTTATCTAAGTCGGCAAAAGCCATCTCTGGCTCTATCATCCAAAACTCGGCCGCATGGATAGTGGTTACAGACTTTTCTGCCCTAAAGGTAGGCCCAAAGGTATATACATCCCTAAACCCCATGATAAATGGCTCCACAGCAAGCTGGCCCGTTACCGTAAGATATGCTTGGCTGCCAAAGAAATCTTTGTCCCAGTCCACACTGCCATCTTGTTGTTTTGGTACATCATTAAGCGGGAGGGTTGTTACTTGGAACATCTCGCCCGCTCCTTCTCCGTCGCTGGTGGTAAGGATGGGCGTATGCACATATATAAAATTACGCTTACGAAAGAACTCGTGTATAGCAAAAGCCGCAAGAGAGCGCACCCGAAACACTGCAGAAAATGTGTTAGTACGCGGCCTAAGATGTGCAATGGTACGCAAAAATTCAAAGCCGTGACGTTTCTTTTGTAATACATATGTGTTTGGGCAAGCCCCTTCAAGTACAACAGTCGCTGCTTTTAACTCAAAAGGCTGCTTCGCACCTGGACTTTCTACAACTTGCCCCGTGACTGTAAGACACGCACCTACGCCTAGCTTTGCAGCTTCGTCAAAGCTAAGCCCACCATGCAAGTCACTGTCAAAAACCACCTGTACAGACCTAAAAAAACTTCCATCGTTGAGCTCTATAAAGCCTACACCCTTGTTGGCCCGTGCAGTACGTATCCAGCCACCTATCGTAACTTCTTTTCCCAGGTAGTCACCTGGGCTCTGGTATAAATCATGACACTTAGTGTACATATATTAACCTCTTTCTTTTTATGAAAGTATCAAAACAGTGTTTACTCGCAATTTTGGCGGGCATGACTTCTAATAAAAGCACCCGTAGCGCTATGCATCCCAAATTTGCCGTAATATTTTATAAGATGCTCATCACATAGCACATCAACCATGTACAAACTTTTTAATGAGTCCAACATCCGCTTCACGAGTTCGCTCCCAATTCCCATACTTTGATAGTTGGGTAAAACTTCAAGCAGCGGAATATAAGCAGATATTACGCCGTCTGACACAGCGGTTATAAACCCAACAACTTTATTTGTGCATGTATCAATAGCCAGCCATACACAATAACTCCCGGCCAAAATCCTCATATGCGCCTTGGCGGATGGTGGGTTAGGCCAACCAACAAAAAAACCGTGCAGCATATCCTCGCTTACGCAATCATGATTTGACATATACGTAATCACACATTACCCCTCTAACACAGCCCCAACAAATGCCTTAAACAGTGGGCTTGGACGTGTAATACGAGACTTAAACTCTGGCCTATACTGTACACCCACAAACCATGGGTGCATGCTTTTTGGCAGCTCTATGGCTTCTACAAACTGGTTATCGGGGGAAGTGGCAGCCTCTAAAAGCCCGTGGGCTACAAGTTCGCCCCTGTATTGGTTACTTAGTTTATATAAATGTCTAAACCGCTCGTATATAAGTGTCTCGCCATATGCGGAATGAACCAAGCTATTTGGCTCGAGCTTGCAAGGCTGTGCTCCCTTACGCATGGGGGGTTTTGTTTCGCCGTCCATTATTGGTGGAGTAATATGGTCTATTACCGGGGTTGATGTTTCACTCTTAACTTCGGTACTGTCTGCATCTGTTATGCCAGCTACATTTCGCGCAAATTCCAAAATCGCACATTGCATACCCTGGCCTATACCCAAAAATGGTATTTTATTTATTCTTGCATACTTGGCTGTGCTTATTTGGCCTTGTACTCCCCTACTCCCATATCCGCCGGGTATTAGAATGCCATCTAGGTCTGCAAGCTGGCTGGCTGCGTTATCGTCACTTATACACTCGGCATTTATCATCCTGGTGTTTACCTTTACATTATAGGCAATACCTGCGTGTTTTAACGCTTCAAATACGCTTAGGTATGCATCACGCAACTCATACTTGCTTACCATGCCTATGTTTATCGTCTTATCTGCGGCTTTGTATTTAGCTACGAGGCTTGTCCATTCTGTAAGATTAGGCTGTTCTGGCGGGTTTAGATCAAGGCGCTTGCATACGATATCTGCAAAGCGTTCTTCTTCTAACAACAGTGGCACTTCATAAATGCAGTCAACGTTTGCATTTTCTATAATACAGTCTTTGTTTACGTTGCAAAAACGCGCAAGCTTGTCCTTTAAATCATCCGTCAATGGCCTTTCGGCACGGCACACCAATGCATCTGGCCGGATACCAAGTGACAATAACTCCTTCACAGCATGTTGCGAAGGCTTGGTTTTCATCTCATCGGCAAAGGACAAATACGGCACGAGCGTCACATGCACATACATTACATTATCATGGCCTTTGTCATACATTATCTGACGTATGGCTTCCAAGAAAGGAAGGCTCTCTATGTCACCCACAGTGCCGCCTATTTCTGATATCACAATATCAGAGTTGCCGCCGGTACGAAAAATATGCTCTTTTATCGCATTTGTGATATGAGGAATGACCTGGATAGTAGAACCCTTGTAGCCGCCGCGTCTTTCTGTATTAAGGACTTCTGCATATATTCTGCCTGTCGAAACGCTGTTGCCAGAGTTAAGATTTTCGTCGATAAAGCGCTCGTAGTGGCCGAAGTCCAAATCTACTTCTGCGCCATCTTCTGTAACAAATACTTCGCCATGCTCGCCCGGGTTAAGCATCCCGGGGTACATATTAATGTACGGGTCAAGTTTTTGTACCGTGACCCTGTACCCCCTGGCTTTTAAAAGCCGTCCCAAAGACGCGGCGGTGACGCCCTTGCCTAAGCCAGAACATACACCGCCGGTCATGAAAATATATTTTGTTTGCATAAAAAAACCCCGCTTCGATATTTATTCTCCACGGGTTTAAAATTTACAGTAGTTGAAGGGGATTGTCAATGTCCGCAATTAATATTACACAAATGGACAGCACATATTGACAATGATATCTGCAAATGATTAGAATGAGGTAATTTGGCGAAGTAGTGCCAAAGTACAAATATATTATATTTTGAAGGGATTGGTTAACGAATGAATTTCGAAATCGCCTTCGTCATAGGCGTGGCTGGGGCCATAATCGCTCTGCTATTTGCTTTTGTGCAAAGCAGAAAAGTACTAAAGTTCTCTGAAGGTACACCGGCGATGATTAAAATCGCCGACGCTATTAGGAAGGGCGCGAGCGCCTACCTAAAACGGCAGTTTAAAGTAGTTGCAATTTTCTATGTAGTGGTTGTAATTGCTTTGGGGATACTAGCGGCTCTGGGCCATGCTTCTGTATTTATCCCATTCGCCTTCCTTACTGGCGGTATTTTCTCCCAATTTTCTGCCTTCATTGGCATGAAAATCGCAACAAAAGCCAACGTGCGTACTGCAAACGCGTCTGCAGAAAGCCTTAACCAGGGCTTAAAAGTAGCCTTTGCATCCGGAACAGTACTTAGCTTTACGGTAGTTGGGCTGTCTATTTTGGACGTTTCTGTTTGGTTTTTGATTCTACGCTTCATTTTTAATCTTGAGCCCGGCGCAATTGCCGAAAACATGGTAATGTTTGGCGTTGGCGTTGCAGTGTTTGCATTGTTTGCCCGTGTTGGCGGCGGTATCTTTACAAAGGCCGCAGACGTAGGCGCAGACTTGGTGGGTAAAGTAGAAGCCGGTATCCCGGAAGACGACCCACGCAACCCTGCCGTTATTGCCGACAATGTAGGCGACAACGTAGGTGATGTTGCTGGTATGGGTGCGGACCTTTATGAGAGTTATATCAAGTCCATGCACGCAGGTATTGCCCTTGGCTTTGCCGCTTTTGCTAATACCGACATGGTATGGGCGGCTATGTTCTTGCCGGTAGCCATTGCAGTTGTGGGCATGATTGCATCGATTATCGGCACATTCCTTATACGTACAGGCGAAAAAGCCACACAGTCACAGCTACTACACACACTACGCACCGGTACTTATACTGCCGCAGTGCTGGCGATGGTAGCGTCTGCCCCGGTGGCCTTTTTTGTAATGGATGGCTTTAACGGGAGATGGGGGCTGTTTGGCTCTATAGTCGTGGGTGTAATTGCCGGGTGCTTAATCGCATATTTTACAGAGTATTACACATCCACCCACTATAAGCCTACCCGCGAACTAGCCAAAGCAGCGGAAACCGGCTCTGCCACAATTGTTATTGGCGGTATCTCTCTTGGTATGAAATCTACCGTAGCACCTGTGCTAATAGTTGTGGCGGGTATTGTTGCCAGCTTCCTGGTTTCTGGTGGCGCTATGGGTGACTTTTACTTGTATGTGGTAGATGGCGACCCATTCACGCACGGGCTTTATGGGATTGGTCTTGCCGCTGTGGGTATGCTTTCTACATTGGGCATAACATTGGCAACAGATGCCTATGGCCCAGTTGCTGACAATGCAGGCGGCATTGCCGAAATGGCGCATATGCCTGCCGAAGTGCGTGAACGCACAGACGCGCTAGACTCCTTGGGCAACACCACAGCCGCAACCGGTAAAGGTTTTGCTATAGGCTCTGCCGCGCTTACTTCTCTTGCACTACTAGTTTCTTATATCAAAATTGCGACAGACCATGTAGCAAGGCATGGCGGCTATGTATATGAAAATGCCGACGGGTATCTTCAAAATGCAGCAGGGTCTGTATTTTTGGGCTTGGATTTGAGTATAGACAACCCTGCCGTGCTTATTGGTATCTTCTTGGGCGCTATGTTGGTATTTGTTTTCTCTGCTATGACTATGAGTGCCGTACAGCGGGCTGCCCAGTCTATAGTTGTGGAAGTGCGCCGGCAGTTTAGGGAAATCGCTGGCATTATGGAAGAAAAAGCAGACCCTGACTATGCCGCCTGTGTAGACTTATGCACAAAAGGCGCGCTTAAAGAAATGGTCGCACCTACCGTACTGTCGATTGTGCTACCTATAATTACTGGGCTTGTCTTTGGCGTAGAGGGCGTTGTTGGCTTTATTGGCGGGGCTACAGTTATTGGCTTTGTTGTGGCCGTGTTTATGTGTAACGCCGGCGGCGCGTGGGATAATGCCAAAAAGTATATAGAAGGCGGCGCGCTTGGCGGCAAAGGCTCGGATTGTCACAAAGCCGCTGTTATAGGCGATACCGTTGGCGACCCATTCAAAGATACATCTGGACCGTCTATTAATACACTGTTCAAGATGGTTTCTACTGTTTCTATTACGGTTGTAAGTGTTATTGCTGCGTTTTCGTTGTTCTAATAACCTGAGTAACTAAAAAAGGCGTTTGGATTCTGTCACGAGTCCAAACGCCTTTTTTACTTTATGAGGCATATACCTTGTATGATTTATCCTGCGTTGCCCCTTCTAAGCACCTTTATCGTTCCCTTTTTCTTGATCTGTTCGCTGGAGCGCTCTTTTACCCAGCCAAGTATGACATTGCCGTCGTTGTGTAGTACAATATTTGCTTCGTTTACTGTTAGGCCGTCTGCTGTGATATCGCCGCTACCGGATATATCGGCTCCAAATTTTATACAGCTACCGGTTTTGATGTTAATGATGCCGCTACCGGAAATTCTGGTTGATACATGCCCGTCTCCGGTCATCTTGTTTACGGTAACAATGCCAGAGCCATTGATGCCAACACCTATATCCTTAGCAGCCGTTATACTAACATCCCCTGAGCCATTGATGGATACTTTTGCGTCTACACTCGTCTCCCAACGAACAACACCAGAGCCGTTGATACCTATACCAACATCAGCTGCATGTGTGCCGCATATTTCGCCAGAGCCGTTGATGTTTGCAGTGCAGCTATCAAAGCTTAGCATTTTTATAGTGCCAGAGCCGTTGATGCCCAATGCGCCGGTTGTAAACTTTGGTATCTCTGATGTGATGCTTGACGAGCCATTTATGCTGATTTTAGCATGTCCTCCTGCTTCGCAGGGCATTTCTATAGTAAGTTTGTTTGTTGCATGACTATTGTGCTTCTCTATTGGTTTTTGGGTTATTTTAAGTGTCTTGCCAGTAACTTCTACGTTTAAGGTATGGATAAAAATAGCGTCCCCGGAAGCCTTGACCCTGGTCTTGCCGTCTTGGGAAGGGATGATATGACATTCGCTGCGGCACGAGCCTATTTCTATTTCTATGTTTTCGGTAGCATCATATTCTTCGTTCATAGATGTTATGGTATGGTCTATGTGCCGAAAACCGCCATAATGGTCATATTCGTCTGCTATAAACTTTATTTCGCCTTTGCCCATGTTAATCGCGAGTTTATTAGAAAGCTCTGCCGTACTGCCATCTGTAAACTTGACGCCAGATGCATCTACATGCAGCACATTCTTGTTTGAATAACACGCGACACCTTGTATGCTGTGTACCATGGGCATCCCGCCTAGCGTTTGGGGGAAATTGCTGGTGCTTACCGGTGCTATTTCTTTTTTGCCAAACAGATAGTGTATATCTGCTTCTAGGATAGTTGCCAGGGATGTAATTAGTGTGATATCTGGGTAACTTTGGTCTGTTTCCCATTTAGACACTGCTTGGCCCGTTACGCCCACGCGGTGAGCCAGGTCTTCTTGTGTCATGCCTTTTTGCTTACGTAGTTGCTGTAGGCGTGCACCAAAACCTTCTAGTTCATACATAAAAATACCCCTTTCGTTTGTCATCGGCTTGCATTGCAAGCTGTTATGACTTGATGGGAATAGGATACCCATCCGAAAGAGACATTTCAACAACCACTGGTTGGATTCAACGAATAGTTGGAAAATTGCTGTATATAATTATATCTCCAGCTTACAAATTATAAACTTGCCGCGGCCACACTCTGCCCTACACGCCGAGCTTTTTCATCGGGTGTGTGCATGTTAAATTTATACTCACTATATTCTTGGGCAATAACTTTTTTTGCCATATCCAAGATAATATTACCACCCTCACCAGACATTACACGGCCCAGTAGTAATACGTGCTTAAACCCATACAAATCCCAATAATATGGCAAGGTATGGCCCAAGTAACACCCGACACTGCGGTAAATATCTTGTATCATTGCTTTGTGCTTTGGCATATCCATCATATCCTGCACCTGCTTTAGCTTTTCGCCAGGTGACATGGCAGCGTCGAAGCTAATCCCGGCATTTTTGGCCAGTTTTATAACACCATCTTGGGAAAAATATTTAACTCCACAACCTGTATCACCAGACCATTCGTCGCGCATGGCATCTGGAGATGCATCTACTGGGCAAAATGCCAACTCGTTAAGCCAGCCCTTGATGTGGCAGTTTTCGTCTACATAGCCGCCGGCTTCGCTGGTGCCCATTGCAATGCCAAGCACGTTGTTATCGTTAAACTCCATAGCGCCGACCAAGGCGGTAACGTCGCCGTCGTTAACAACGGCAAGGGGTGCATTTCCAATTTCTTTGGCAGCACGGATGTATATATCCTTTACTTTTGCATTAAAATCCTCTGGCGATACTTTTAAAAATAATGATGCAAGCATTGTACGGTTGTTTATATAAATACCGGCAGAGCTTACACCGATAGAGTCCACCCTTGGCATTTTTGAGGCGGCGGTCTTCATCGCCGATACTATGCCTTCAAAATGATAATCCGGGTCTGGGGTGATTTTTGGGTGCCACACTACTTCTTCACTAAATACGGCTTCGCCATCAATCACAGCCGATACTTTGCGGTCGCTTCCGCCTGCGTCAAAACCTATGCGGCAGCCATCTGTTTTGCCGCCTACGGGGTTTGACTGTTCGTTTTCTTTGGGGGTTTGGGATAAAGGCAAACCAATAACCTCAAATGGCTGCTCATACACTCTTGCCATAGTTGTGTTGTCGAAAGCGTACTTGCCGGTAGGCGAATATGCTTCTTTTATATATGAGGCCAAAGCCTCGTCCCCGCAAATTATTACCTTGTAGCCGCCTCGTGCCCATAGTAGATATTTGACCATACGCTCTACATAATAGCGGTCTGCCATGTGATTGGTGCCGGTAATATGTGTGTTGTATACGGTCCGTAGCCCGCTGTTACGCTCTACACATATGGCAATTGGCTTTGTGGCCAGCTTTAAAAATTCCCTATTAAACAGTGACATAGGAATAAAACCTGGGTCGTAAACCGGCTTATTTAACATTTTTATCTCAATACCTAAGAAATTCATGATTAGACTTATGCCTCCTTTTGGCAGAACGCATTGCTTGCAACTAAGACATCGCCGCAACGCGTCTTTCTACTTCGTTTTTAAACTTGTCTATATAGCCAACGATAAAATCGCTGGGGTCGGCATTGTTGTTTATCAGCTCAGTTATATCTAGCCCAAAGCAAATACCTTCGTATGCATCTACAGCATGGCTGGCAAAAAATGTGGCATTGGCCAACCTGCGCCCTTGCGTGGCTAAGTCATAACGCTTGCCACCAGATATTTGACTGTCGAATACCCCCAAAATTGCAGCAGATATATTGGGGAATGCGCTGGTGTCGTGTACAACTTTGTCTTCATCGCAAAGCCAGTCAAGGCCGCGCCATACCTCCATTGACTCGATTCTTTTTGGGCGTTTATCTTGTGGTATTTCCCTAAGTGCACGTATTACTTGTAGGCATACTGCCACATGGGTATCGTGTTTGTCTGCTAGGTTGTGAGTGTACAATACCTCTGGTGAGCAAGCTAATATAAGCTCTTTGAGCTCGTTTACAATTGCAGTGTTGTTTGGGTTTTTAACATCGCTGCTTTTGTGGGCCAGCATAACCTGCGCATGATAGCGGCCTATATGTGCTGCTTGTTTTTGTTCTATTGCCCTAATTTCCTTCATATCTTCTGCTGTATAGTTGGCATACACACCGGTCCTTGGAGAGCCATCGCCGTCTGTTACTACAACCCCGGTAAAATGCTGGTTGGGGTTGCCATAGCACTTAGAGATAGGCCCATAGGCCATAATCTCGATATCGTCGTGGTGAGCGCCTATGCAAAGGTCTGTAGTTTTGGATAAAGCGCTTAGCGGGTCGGCCTGGTTTGGGGCGAAAATCTCCGCCGATTTGTTTATAAACATTAATAAACCCCTTTCTTTGTTTTGAGTAATTTATGAAATTAATTTGCGGTGCACGTCGTAGGCAAAAAAATTTTCATTTATTACGGGTATAGCATATGAAAAGGGTATTGTCAATTATTAATCATAAATCCCTAATCCCCTGTTACAGAATAGCCGCCCCCAACCAACCTGTCATATGTTATTAGTCTCATAATATTTGCTAAGCTTTGATTATCATCTGTCTCTGGTAAGTTGAGGCGTGCATTATGAAATGGTACCCGCCGGAAATAATCCAGCAATAAATTCATATAAGCAGTACGGTAAAACCCGGTTTGGTAGGCCAATATTGGCAACAAGTAATATGTCGAAATATGATTGTCCAAGTTTGGCAATATAGGTGCAAGCTCCCGGTTAGAGTAGATTATAAACGGGGTGGAGTACATGAGCATACGGGCTTCTGGTGTATGAAACTCTCCCGGTGTAAGCATGCCGGTTTGAGTAAATGCCGCAAGCTGGCCGCCAAGGTTGGGTAGGTGGTCACCAAAAAATAGCATGACAGTGGGCCTGTCGCGGTTGTCTATATAATCTACCAGCATACCCAGCATTGTATCGGCATCGGACAGGCCATGGGTAAACGACGTTACTGTGTCCAGCACGCCTTCTGTAAGCATGTCCGATGTTACGTGGATACGTATGTCTTCATAAGGCATGGGTGGAAACGGCTGGTGATTTTGCATGGTTATTGCAAACATAAACATAGGTATCGCATCTATTAACGCGTCATCCAAGAAATATTTCATAGTTTCGAAAAACGAAATGTCTGATATTTTACCACCCCAAGCGTATTGCAGGTCAAACCGCTCGTTGAGTTGTTCGTACCCATAAAATGCATCAAAACCGAGAAACGGGTAAGCTATATGCCGCATATAAAAACGCTCTGTAAAAGGGTGTAGGGCAATGGTGCGATAGCCGGCATCACGATAATTAGACACATGCGTAGCCATTGGCCCCCGCAAAAATTCATATGGTATGGACCCGCTTGGCAAAAAATCTGTTGTAAGGCCCGTAAGGATGTCAAACTCGGGCCTTATTGTGCCGCCGTTTAATGCCGTTGTATATACAAGGCCGCTAAAGGCATTGGGCCTGGCAATAATCTCATCAAAATTGGGCAAGGGATTTTCCGAAAAATAAACCCCAGGCAAAATACGCACATCAAAAAAACTTTCGCTAAGCACGACAATAACATCGAAATAATCTTGCGTAGCAGATGTGTACTCAAACCCCTCTAGCAGCCCTGTAATAGTGTCATGGGAATAACCGTCTGGCCGCTCTATGTTCATGCTAAGCAGGTTTATTGTAAAAGCACTTACAAACCCGTTGGCTTCATAGTTAGAGCTTTGTAAAGCTGCGTTGAAGAAGCTCATGTTAAACCTAGATAGTATGCTCTCTGCACGGTTGTTTGATGAAAATATCACTAGCACTAATGTGACAGCCAGTGCGGCAACCGGTAGCCGTATTTTCCAGGTTATGGGGATTTCTATATCAAACAGCCCCAGCACCACAACCCAAACAACAATTGTGGCCACACCAACCCAAAAATGACCGGGAATGTCACCGCTTACAAACGACATCAAATCACCGGCATTCCTGGCCATAGCAATATCGCGGGGGAAAAAATTATCACCGTTGGTTGCGACTTTAATAAAGTTGACATACCCAAATATCGTAGAAACCAAGCCCAATATAGCGCATGCAATTACCGCTTTCCGGCATATTAGTAACAGCGCGGCAAAAATAAAAGATACCACAATGGCCCCAAACAACGCAGATAATGGGAAATTGCTACGCCACTCTAGTGCAATGTGAAGATAGCCGCCAAAGTTCATGTACTCCATTATCATCATACAAAACAGTGGGAAGGCCACTAAGCTTGTATACAACACGGTTTTTGATATAAACAATGCCTTGGGGTACCATCTAGTATCATCCCATTTGAGTTTTGTGCTAATTTTATTAATCAAATACATAGCCTCCTATACACTTGACACCCGCATTTTACTGCATTACAATGCCACCTGCCACGCGGTTGTGGCGGAATTGGCAGACGCGCTAGGTTCAGGTCCTAGTGGGGTTCGCCCCTTGCAGGTTCAAGTCCTGTCAACCGCAACCCTTATAAATACAGGCTTTACGGGAAACCGGGGGTCTGTATTTTTTTATTTTTCCTTGCATGTCTACCAGTATGTCTACCAAAACCTATTTGCGTCAGGCAAGGCTATTATACAATATAACTCGATGCCAAACCATGAGAAAAACCATTTTCATTTGACTCAAATGCACGTTATAATAGTGCGGAAGATTATGTTAGGAGGAATATCATAAATGCTAACATTATACTTTTCGGCGACCGGCAACTCTGAATTTGTCGCACGTGTATTTAGTAAGCAAATGGGGGCGGTGTGTTTATCAATTGAAGATAATGCCAATTTTATGCAGACAATTAATGCCCATGACACAATAGCTTTCTGCTACCCTATATATGGCTCGCGTGTGCCGCGCAATATGCGGGAGTTTGTGGCAAAACACAGATGCGCGATAAATGGCAAAAAGATAATTATTTTTGCGACACAGGGGGCATTCTCTGGCGACGGGGCCAGGGTATTTACAGATATGTTTGAACGTGGTGCAATGAAAGTCATTTATGCCGAACATATAAAAATGCCCAATAATATATGTAACACTCCAATCTTGCGCAACACCCCAATCTTAGGAGAACCCAGCGATGAGACTGTGCGGCAGCAATTCAAAAAAGCCGAAGCCAAAATTATTCGCATCTGCAAAGATATCAAAAACGGCATTGTTAAAAAACGTGGTTTCGCAATATTCGCCAAACTAATTGGCAATATACAAGGCCTAGCCTGGCAAGGGAGTAGCAAAAACATTGCCCCAGCCAAATTGTCTGCCGAGGGCATGGTGAAAAAGAGCGTAAGAATCCACAAAAATTGCACAGCCTGCAACCTATGCGTAAACATTTGCCCTGTCAAAAACTTTAGAAACGAGAATGGTACAATCATACCGCAAGGCAACTGCATTATATGCTACCGCTGCGTAAACCGTTGCCCTCAAAAAGCTGTAACAGCCATGGGGATTCATCTAAGGCCAAGATGGCAATACAAAGGGGCCTTACAAAGAGAGGATGCATACAATGTTCACAGGGTTTACTAGTAAAACCATAGACTTCATGTGGGGCCTACGCTTAAACAACGAGAAAGCGTGGTTCGAGGCCAACAAAGAAAACTTTATTCAAGATTTTCAAACCCCTATGAAAGCCCTAGCTAAAGAAGTTTATGAAAAGCTGGCATCGAAATACAGCAAGCACGGCTTTGCCCACAAAGTCTCGCGCATATATAAGGACGCGCGCCGCGTACGTGATGGAGAACCATATAGGTGCAACATGTGGTTTACTATAGAAAAACCCAGCGATGAATGGACTGCAACACCGGTGTTTTGGTTTGAGCTTTCACCCGATAGTTGGAGGTACGGCCTAGGGTACTATCAGGCAAAGCCTATAACGATGGCTAAGTTCCGGGCTCGTATAGACCAGCACACACAAGCATTTGAGAAGCTTATAGCGCCACTAAAAAAACAAGATGAGTTTGCACTGGATGGAGACGACTATAAACGTATAAAAACAGCCCCATCCCCACATCTTGCTGACTGGTATAATAAGAAATCGCTTATACTAGTACATCAGCAAGATAATGGCGAGGAGCTGTTTTCCTCTAAACTAGTGGAGCGCCTTGTTAGTGGCTATAAGTTTCTGATGCCGTTTTATGATTATTTTATAACTTTGGATTCTGACCCTGACCTATAACTTTTATTGTGTGATATACCTGTATGCTACGTTAATTCTAAGATCGAATCAACCAGTCCTTCGTTAAAGTTTTTGTCATGGGAAATTACAATTACGCTGCCGCTGTACTCTATGAGTGCTTTACGCAAGATATTTTTTGCCGTAATGTCCAAGTGATTTGTAGGTTCGTCCAGTACAAGCAAGTTGTGTTGTGTAAGTGATAAATGACATATCCTAACTTTAGCTTGCTCGCCGCCGGATAGTGTCGTTAGGCGCTGAAGGGCATGTTTCCCACCTACACCGGCTTGCGCTAAAGCGAGATATATCTCTTTGTTGGCCATCTTAGGAAAAAGGGACGCTATATAACTGTATGGCGTGTCTTCACCCCATGCATATTCTTGCTGAAAGTAGCCCACCAAGGCCTTATCATGAAAGCGAGACTTTCCAGACAATGCGGGGATTACTTGTAAAAGAGTTTTGACCAGTGTGGTTTTGCCTATGCCGTTAAACCCGGTTATAGCCATTTTTGCACCCCAGTCAAGCTTAAAGCTTATTGCCGGCAAAAGCGGGTAATCATAACCAATTACGAGGTTATCCGCTTCAATTACATATCTGCTTCCTAGCGGGGCACTGTTAAATTTGAAATTTGGCCTTAAATTTTCTTTAGGGGGTGCGAGTCTGCTTACCCTGTCTAGCATTTTTTGGCGGCTTTTTGCCATATTTGCCGTAGATGCCCGGGCCTTGTTGCGGGATATATAGTCCTCTGTTTTTTCTATCCATTTGACTTGTGACATATATTTTTTAATGTAGTGCGCCCGTCGCATATCCTTACTTCCCAGGTACGCGGTCATATTACCTTTATACTTCACAACAGACTTAAACTCGATTTCTACAACGCAGTTTGTAATTGCATCTAAGAAGTCGAAGTGATGACTCACTACAATGAAGGAGCCTTTGAAGTCTATTAAGAACTGCGTCAGCCATTGTATATGCGACTTATCCAAAAAGTTTGTTGGCTCGTCCATAATAAGCACATCTGGGCGCTCTAGAAGCAATTTTGCCAATATTACTTTTGCACGCTGGCCGCCGCTAAGCTTGGAAACTTCTGTGTCCATACCTAGCAGAGTTACGCCTAAGCCAGAGGCTACACGGTCTATATAGCTGTCTAACTCATAAAAGCCATTTATCAGAAGTTTATCCAAATAACTTGCCGATTGTTCGATTTTCTTTTTATCTGCGGACAGCATGAGTTCGTCGTTTATGGCATTGTACTTAGCCTCAATATCGTATAACTCTGCGAAGGCCGTTTGCAAGTATTCTCTTATAGTAAGCCCTTGGTCAAGTTCGCGGTATTGGTCCAGATATCCAACAGATATCTTTGGCCGCCAGTGGATGTCGCCAGCTTCGTGGATTATTTCACCTGTAAGGATTTTAATTAATGTACTTTTACCAGAACCATTGAGACCGACTAACCCCATCTTCTCGCCTTCGAAAAGGTCAAAGCTGATTCCCTGCAGTAGGGTGTTATCACCATAGGAGTGGGTCATGTTTGTTACTTTTAGTATGCTCATTTTTTAATTCATGCCTCCTTCGTCGGTGGAACAAATAGGTTGGTATGAAAATCCGCTTCGCGGATGTTTCACACTTTCTCCTTGTTCTTTCAATATTTCTAGGCTTAGCGTCCCATGACACAATACAAAAAGGCCATGAGCAAAACGCTCACAGCCTAAAAGATTTCTAATGCACATGCCGGAAGAACAACAAATAAAACCCGTCACAAACTATTGTGACCAGTCTGCTGTTTCAACCGGCGAAACCTATATTATGCTCTGTACAACGTTCCGCCTTTTATGGACTGTACAGAGCAAAAACGAGGCATAAATGCATGGTTATTCTCCTTAATTTAAAGTTATCGCGGCTAATATACAGGGTTTAACAAAATGAGTCAAGGTGTATAAATAAATTATACAGGCTCAGTATTAGTACGCCCTACCCCACACTACCATTGTATCTGCAGGTTTACCACAAACAAAGCACTCATCACCAATTGCTTCCTGCTCAAATGGTATGCAGCGGCTTGTTGCAGTGGCATGATCTTTTACGACTATTTCGCACGCTTCATCACGGCACCACATTGCTTTAACAAAGCCGGATTTTTCGTCTAAGATACTTTTTAGCTCATTTATATTGTATGCGATATACGTTTTTGCTTTTACACGGTCATTGGCTCTTGCAAATAAGTTGCTGTGTATTGCATGCAAAGTATCTGCAATTGCAGTCTCTAGAGTATCGCCTTCAAGCGAGACGGTAAATTTCTCGTTGGTATCGCGGCGGGCTATAATGCACTGGCCTGCTTCTATGTCTTTTGGCCCTAGTTCTAAGCGTATTGGTATGCCCTTCATTTCATGTTCTGCAAACTTCCAGCCTGGCGACTTATCGCTTAGGTCTATTTTTGTGCGTGCTGTCTTGCTTAGGCGTGTGCATAAGTCCTTTGCTGCTGCTTCTACACCTGGCTTGTGTGATGCTATGGGTATTATCATAACCTGGGTTGGTGCAATGGCCGGGGGCAGTACAAGGCCATTGTTGTCGCCATGTACCATTATTATTGCACCAATAAGGCGCGTTGTTACGCCCCAAGATGACTGATGCACGTATTGTTGCTTGTTGTCTTTATCCAGATATTTTATATCAAATGCTTGTGCGAATTTATCGCCAAGGTCGTGAGTAGTTCCTGTTTGCAGTGCTTTGCCGTCGTGCATCATACTTTCGAATGTATATGTCGCTAGTGCACCTGCAAACTTCTCACGTTCGGTTTTTTGCCCCTTTATTACTGGTATTGCTAGTATATTTTCTGCCATATTGCAATAGATATCTAGGATTTTTAGCGCTTCGGCAAGGGATTCCTCTGCTGTAGCGTGTGCGGTATGCCCTTCTTGCCACAAAAATTCACGTGTACGCAAGAATGGGCGGGTTGTTTTTTCCCAACGCATAACATTGCACCATTGGTTGTATAACTTTGGCAGGTCGCGCCACGATTGTATGATATTAGAATAATGTGAACAGAACAATGTCTCCGAAGTTGGGCGTACGCACAGGCGCTCTGCTAATTCTTCTGACCCACCGTGTGTTACCCAGGCAACTTCTGGCGCAAACCCTTCTATATGGTCCTTCTCTTTTTGAAGCAAATTTTCTGGGATTAGCATTGGCATGTATACATTTTCGTGGCCTGTGGCTTTAAGTTCACCGTCAAGGTGCGCTTGGATTAACTCCCAAATGGCATAGCCGTATGGCTGGAAGATGATACAGCCACCTGTTTCAGAATACTCTGCAAGCTCTGCCTTGCGCACAACATCTGTATACCACTGGGCAAAGTCTTGGTTCATGTCTGTTATACTTTCTACTCTTTTATCTTTTGGCATTGGGTATCTCCTTATACTTACAGCAGCTGCTGACCGTTAACAACCAATGCAAACCGCAAGTTTAAACTATCTGCAGCTTTGCGGCAAAGCGCCATGCGAGATAGGAATATCTCGAAATAATCCATAACTGCGCATTGGGTGGTGTCTATTGTCATATCCAGGCAAATTATTTTTTTATTGTCTGATATCCTAAGGGCTGATTGTTTGACTGCGTAGTTTACCCTGTCGTGGATATCAAAGGTTGTTGGGTCTTGATTTCGTACGCGGCTATATCTTACATCGCATTTGTCTGCCAGTACTACGGCGGCGCATATGGGGTTTACTGGGCGCGATGTGTTTTCGTCGTGGTTGCCTATTGCGGTTATTATGGTTGAGGTATCTTCTGGGTTAGAGCCCATATCTTCCAGTAAACGGAACGCCAAAATCGCGCCGCTTTGTGCATGGGCTGTACGGTTAACAACATTGCCTATGTCATGTAAATAACCGGCTATCCATGCCAGCTCTGCTTCACGTTCTGGGTAGCCCATGGTTAAAAGCATATCACGAGCTTCGTTGGCTACCTTTGTTGAGTGATAGAGCCCATGGTCTGTGTAGCCCAGTGCCCCTAGGGCTTCGTCGGATTTTTGGATGTAGGTTTTGATTTTTTGGTTTTGTTTGATGCTTTCAATTGTTATCATGGTGTACCTCTCTCTATTAGTATGCATGCTTAGAAGACATTTATGTCGGTTTTGATACAATTGGTAAAGGCGTTCTAGCCCTGTATTTTATCTCCCAACAGTAACAGGTGTTATATTAGACTTCATATCATCTGCCAGGGCAGTTAGTTTGGCGCTTGCGTCTTCCATTGTTGCGGTTGGTGGCAGACATATGCCAAAGTATAATTTTATCTTTGGCTCGGTCCCAGATGGGCGTATACATGCCCATGAGCCGTCTTTTGTTGTAAAGTACAGTACATCTGATATGGGCAAGCTTGTGGCTTCTTCCCGGCCATCGTGCAAATATTTGATGCGCTTGTTTAAATAATCACGAGACTCTACCAACACAGAGCCGCCTAAGCTTGTTGGCGGTTGCGTACGCAAGCTTGCCATTATCCGCTGAATATCTTGCAAGCCCTCTGTACCTTTCATTGTAAGGGATGTGGTTAGCTCTAGATGCAACCCGTGCTTTTTGTACAGTTGTAGCAGTACATCATACAGGGTTAGGCCTTGCAATTTATAATGCGCGGCGGCCTCACATACAAGTAGGCTTGCAACTACTGCGTCTTTATCCCTGGCGTATGTCCCGGTAAGGTATCCATAGCTTTCTTCGTAACCAAAGACAAAAGTATGAGTGCCCGATTCTTCAAACTCGTTCATCTTTTCGCCTATATATTTAAAGCCTGTTAGTACATCTAGATATGTTGCGCCATATGACTTGGCAATTTTACAACCCATGTCTGATGATACAATCGTGGATATTATTGCGCTGTTTTGAGGCAAACGCCCATTTGCTTGCATTTGTGACAGTAGATATTCTGTTAAGATAGAGCCTACCATATTTCCTGTTAAAATCACGTGCTTGTTATTGTGCTTAACTGCTACGCCTACACGGTCGGCATCTGGGTCTGTAGCTATTATTACATCTGCATCAACTTGCCCGGCAAGCTCTAATGCCAGGCTATATGCATCGCTATCTTCTGGGTTTGGCGAAGACACGGTTGGGAAATCCCCATTTGGCAGCTCTTGTTTGGCAACCACATATACATGCTTAAAGCCAGATTCCTCAAGGACACGGCGCACCGGCACATTGCCAGCACCGTGTAAGGGTGTAAAAACAATTTTAATGTCTGACTTTGCAATAATTGAGGGGTTTTGGCAGCATGACTTAACATTTGCTATATACATATCATCAACGTCTGCAGGCGCTATATTATACAGGCCATTTTTGACAGCTTGGGCTTTGGGCATTTTTTTGACCATAGAAAAATCTGTAACATTATTAACTTCATCGATAATGGCATTGTCTCTGGGGTACGTGCACTGCCCGCCATCTGACCAATATACTTTGTAGCCGTTGTATTCTGGTGGGTTGTGGCTTGCGGTTATAACAATCCCCGCTATACAGCCCAAGTGCCTTACCGCATATGAAAGTACAGGGGTAGGCCGCAAGCTGTCAAACACAAATGTCTTAATGCCGTTTGCGTTAAACACCAGTGCCGTCTCCATTGTAAACTCCGGTGACATATGACGGCTATCATGTGCTATTACTACACCCATGCCGGGCTTGTAGTCATCCGCCTTAAGGATATAATTGGCCAAGCCTTGAGTAGCCCTGCGGATGGTATAAATATTAAGCCGGTTGCTGCCCGCACCCAGTACACCCCTGAGCCCGCCAGTGCCAAACTCTAACTCCCTAAAAAATCTATCTTCTATTTCACGCTCGTTGCCAGCTATGGCACGGAGTTCATCCTTCGTAGATTGGTCTATATCAGCGTCGTTTAGCCATTTTGTGTATGCTTCACGGTATCCCATATTTGCCTCCTATATAAAAATACCCCCATAACCCATCCAGAAAACCGCGCGAACGCGGTTTTCTATAGAGTTGTAAAGGGGGTTACCCACCAGGGGGTTATCTCTTAAACTTATCCAAAACCTTTTCGTGCCACTTAAGTGGTACAGAGGTATCACCAGCCTGCCTACGCGCCTTACGTTGCTCTGCCAGTTGTTGCTTGGTCTTCATACCTTTCATGCTGACAATGTATGCACCTGCCAGTTCTACTGTTACATTTTTCTTGACAGGCAAAGCCTCGTATACGGCCTTGTCGCACACCAGTGTCATGATTTGGGGGCCTATCTTGGCTTTTACCAGCGGCATCTTCATCATGCGCCCCATACGCGGCACTTGGCTGGCCATGGCCTTGGGCAAATTAGCGTTTGTGATTTTGTCTTTTTTCTTGTCTATAACATATATTGTGGCTGGTTGCTTGTGGCGCTCTACCATGTCTTGCTGGTCTGCCATCCTGCGGCCAGCCCACTTGTTTAGGAAGTACAAGACCACGAAAATAATAGCAAGTATAATCGCGACCAAAACCACTGCATCCAAAATACCAAAACCTGCGCCTGTACGAAAAATCAAACTAATCCCTCCGATTAATATTTGTCCTTTGTCTTATCTCAAAACATAACGACTGTATTATAAAAAGAAATTACGATGTAAGCAACGTTTTACTGTTCTTGCTCTTGATACCTTGCTTCATATGCCAGTGCAAGGTATGCAATACCTCTTTCACAGTTGTTGGCTGCTGTGCGTCTAAACCAGTAAATAGCTTGGTCGTAGCACTGCTTTACACCGCGCCCCTGCATGTACATTAGGCCTATGTTGTTTTGCGCAATAGTGTTGCCAAGTGCAGCCGCACGGTGGTTCCAATAAAAAGATAGCTCTAGGTCAGGGGGGCCTATATGGCCATTTTCGTACATCCAAGCCAAGTTAACCTGTGCGGGGGAGTTATCAAGCTCCGCAGACTGCCTAAACCAATATGCCGCTTGCTGATAGCACTGGTCAACGCCTTCGCCTAATATATAAGAAATACCCAGGTTGCCCTGGGCGATGGCATGACCCTGCGCGGCGGCATGCCTATACCAATATACGGCCTGTGTTGTGTCCACGGCTGTACCTTCTCCCATGACATACATAACGCCCAGCGAAGTTTGCGCGCCGCTATGCCCCTGCAATGCCGCCCTGCGATACCAATACATGGCCATATCGTAGTCTCGTGGGATTTCTAATGTGTTGGCATCCCTTTCCCCATCGTGCATGGCTCCTTGTATGGTTGCGCCGGTCCTATAAAACCCTGCGACCCAATTTTGCATGTTTGCATGACCTAGCTCTGCAGCTTTGTAAAACCACATAAATGCCTCTGCCCTGTCACTAAAGTCATGATGACCGGCTCCGTCCCAGTACAATGTGCCCAACGCCATTGTTGCCCCTATATGCTCACCATTTGCGGCTTGCTTAAACCAATACGCTGCTAACTCAAAGTCATGTGAATCCAAAAACATATGCCCAAGCTCGTACATAGCGTCTATACTACCCTCATTGGCCTGGTCTAAAACTATTTCTAACGTAGCTGTGTCGAGTACAGGCTCTGATATATAACCTGTGCCTGGGGGGGAGATTGGTATGTTGTGGGGTGTGTTTTCTACCATCTCGTATGGGGATGGATGGAGTCTTTCTAGGATGTCATATGCCCTAACAACAATAAACCCGCCAACCACTGCAACTAATAAGAAAATCAAGGCCTTTATCCCAATTTGATTAGCTACATTAATCCCTTCGTCTACAAAAGCAGAGTCCTTGTACGATGCTCCTTTTCTTTTTATGACCTCATGTAACTTGCGGTTTAATATGTAAAGTCCTTGCTCGTCGCAATTGTTTATATCATGTTCTAGCCGCTTCATGTCAAGCGCCATTGCTTGCGAGATTGATATTTGTACACTTTGGCTATCGCTTGTGTTTGCAGAAGAAAGCAAAAGAAATACAGTAGAATTTTCAACCATTTCTGCATTTGTATCTGTATCTG
>WQVY01000042.1 GCA_009785605.1 Defluviitaleaceae bacterium
GGATTATGTCCGCATGACTACTATGATGATGAGCCAACAAAAAATGATGGCCGTGGATACTGGGTTGCAAAAATTTTATCTTAAATATAAATACACGTGATATGGAAAGCAGCGAAACCGAAGGCAACTGACACACGAATTTGAGTAACGAGTTTTCGCTGTGAGTATCGTGTATCTATAAAATTAAGGGTGCATTCGTAAAATGGTCTTTACATGAAAATTGCCATGCGTGAGAGTTATTTATAAGCAATATAAATGCATAGCATGTCATTAAAGCCCTAAATTAAGCCTTCAGAGGCTTCTGGCAATTGTATCAATAGTAACGTCAAATTGGGCGTTTGGATGGTGAGGTTGATACAATAGCACGATATTCACAAATAAAAGCCTAGACATTGAATGCCTAGGCTTTTTTGTTTATGTCTTACTATTTTAGTTCTTTGTCGCTACCAAGCGAACGAAGCCCATATACTCTCCGTTATCTTCCTCATAAATATCTGTCTCATCTTCCCCTAAAGGGTTATAAGCGAGTTGAGCTGCTTCATAGCGTATTAACAAATCACAAGAGTTGGGAAGTGCGTCGGCAATGTCTATGGACACAAGCCCATCTTTTTCCCACAAACTTCTGTACCATGCCAACGATTTCCATGTCCATAATTGGTCTTCCCCCAAGAACTCTACGAGATAATCAGGAACTTTATCGGGAGCTTCTTTGGGGTACCCGTTAATAATCATACCAATTTGACCGCCTGGGCGCAGGAATTTGAGTATATATTCCAGATACGCTTCGTCTTGGCCGAAATAGTACCAAGAATTTATGCAAACAATCGCATCAAAAAAGCCTGGTGCGAACGGAAGCTGTTTAGCATCAGCCTGTATCGGCGTGATAAGATGCTCAACATCATACGTTTTTGCATTTTCCCATTTTTCATCAGGCGCGTCCCATAAATCCACAGCGTATACCTGCACTCCAAATTCATGCGCAAGAAAAACACTCGTCATACCTTTTCCACAAGCAAGGTCAAGAACGCGCATACCCGGCTTTAAGTCAAAGGGCTGTACCAAAAATTCTGTCAGCCAAAGGGGATGCGGCCCCATTTGATTTTTAAGAATCCACGAGGGGTCATATTTATTTGATAGTGGAAATTGCTCGTTGTACAAAATGTCAAGTTTAATTTGATTATTCAATGCTAATCCTCCTAGTTTTGTAACAGGACAGACAGCATTACTGCCCCGTCAAGTTATTTGGTATTGTCGCCCGAAACAATGCTATAAGTTTTCATAAAATGTCCTCCTTGAATGTATTTTGCGGTGGTTTGTTAATAGCCTAAGACCACCACACAAATATAATATTGCGAATAGGATAACGAAGTCAAGATATGATGTATGCTATGAAGGGTGGAAATAATGTACGATTAGCTGGCCAACAATTTAACACATAAAAAAATAACGACCACATCTATACACTGGCGTTATGATGGCGTATAATGATGTTGAGGTGATTTTTATGGTAGCAACTAAATCAAATGTGAATGTAAAAATTGACACTACGGTAAAAGAAACCGCTGCTATGCTTTTAGACCGCATGGGGATTGACCAAACCACGGCAATAGATATGTTTTACAGACAAATTATAGCAGAGCGGCGTTTGCCATTTCAGCCTGTAGTTGCCCCTACGTTAGAAGAACAGCTCACAGCTGCTATTGCAAGAAGAAATATCCCGAGAGTGAAGCTGGAAGCGGATGAAAACGGATGCGCCGTTATTGATAAAGATAAGCACCCCGAAATTTACGATTGGGCGGTGAATGGTTGATGAATCCTTATAGCCTTCACATTGCATATGTTTCCTGGGGCGGTGATGGAAAACGCCGCCCCGTTTTAGTGTTGTCCTCTGACCAAAAAGAAGTAGCAGTTTTTCAGATTACATCACAATACGATAACAAAAGTACCGTCATTCAATCACAATGTATTCCCATACACGACTGGGCGCAAGCAGGGCTGGCAAAGCAGTCATATATAGATATTGGAAGAATCATTGACTTGCCAATATCGACTGTAGAGCCTGCGCCCATTGGCAACCTTTCAAAAAATGATTTGCAAAAATTGCTTGATGCGATGAATCAATAACACAAAAAGGCGCACTTATGTACCACCACGGATGTGGTACGTGCGTAAAACTCATATTGTTCAAACATGATTAAGGAGTAATACGGTAATGAATAACGTGATAAGCTGGCTTATTGAAGATAAAAATCCCGCAATTAAGTATCGAACGCTTATTGAAATATGTGATAAATCTCCGGGCGATTGTTTGGATGAATACGCTGCCATTTGGGAACATAAATCCGTTATTCGATTATTTTCCAAACAAGACAAAAATGGTTTGTGGGCAAATGATTCTTATGAATATCTAACCGCCTGTGCTGAATTGGGTTTGTATAAAGATGAGCGGCTTGATAGATATATTGAATAAATCGTGGAAAGTTTAACAGCTAATTTAGATAAGTCCGATGATGATTTTGGTTGCCGCACACCTTTAATGCTCAAAGCATTAGTAATGATGGGCTATCATGAGCGGGATGATGTTTTGGATTTGATTTCAAGATTTGCCACAGTGCAATTACATGACGGTGGATTTAATTGTCAAAGACTTCTCAAACAAAAACCAGGGTGTAAATCTTGTTATAAAGCCGCCATACAAGGATTGATGTTGTACGCAGAATGCAAACGGAAAAATATTTTGCCAGAAAATGCAGACAAACTCATTGCTTATTTTTTGAAGCGTGATGTATTTTACTCGAACGACAGAACGAAAAGTTTTAAAGAAGGAAGATCAGATAAAGGTTGGCGATTTATTGATAATTTTTTTTCCGGCAGAGCCAATACGTGCGGGGCTTCCTTTGATTATTTCTGCACTATCCATATTAGGCGTAGGTAATCACCATGCTATGACAGAATCATGGGAACTGTTAAATGCCAAGAAAGATGAAGAAGGTAGACTCAAAATAGATGGAACGTTATCTAAGTTTCCGTACAACTTTGGTAAAGTTGGCGATGAAAATAAGTGGGTAACATTCTATGCTTTACTTGCAGAAAAGTATCGTACCGAAAAACATTAGCACCGTTATTTACACCCTTCATAGCACACACATTATAACTTAGGAGTGTATACAGCAGTAAGATTCTATTACTAACCGATAATGTTTTTGAGCGGTGATGGTTCAGTTGCTGTAAGCATAAAGGCCCCTTGCGGATTTTGTACTATGTCGTAAGGGGCTTTATTATTTCTTTGAATAGGAACCGGTCATAGACTTTTCAGGAGAGTTGGTGAGATAAGAAGCACCCTCCTTATAACATAATCAACGCATCACAAACAGCACCATCCGGTATAACAATCTTCCCACGTAACACCCAGTCGTTAACAATAACCTTAAGCATAGCCGCAAAAACATGAATACCATTAAACATCGCATCCTCCTTAAGATGCTTGGGAAATACCTTTGCATAGCCATTTACATATGTCTTTATCTTACCGGCATAAACCGGCATAAGTTGTGCAAAAACACTTGCCGCAGTCTCCGCGAATATGTCATGCTGTTCTTTTGAAAATACGGGCACAGCGCAAACCATTTCGCTATCGTTACCCCTTGCCAGGAAGCCCTTGGCAATAAGCGCCGCGGCAATTTCCTTCTGTTTGTCATCTATAGCAATCGCACTTTTAAACGGTCCGGTCCGAGCCGAAAATCGCGAACGCTCCAACGCGTTTTCGGCGACAGACGGGGCCGATTTAAAGTACGATTGGTATAGTACTTCCCCTTGCAGCACGGCTTGGCACACGTCAAGCTCATAGTCAAACAAAAATTTCCGGTACACAAACGGCGCAAAATCAAAATTATAGTGGGCCATTTTGCCATGTTCAAAATTATTCATGGACCGCTCTATTCCCATACTAGCATCAAAGTTTTGTACATCATTGGCGTCGTTTACTTTAAACCCGATATACTTCCAGCGGTATCCATCGTACCTGCGTGGGAAATGTTGCTGCTTGCCCGGCAAGTAATGGGGCGCCAAGTCCGGCACTATTGCGCCAAGCCACATCGCACACAAGAAGCACATTATTTCATCAAAAGACCGCCCTGCTGTGTAAATACCCGAGAAAATCGTTTTTTGGGTAAGCAAGTGCGCCGCTTCATAAAAATCTTCCGACACGGCTGTTACAAAGTCTTCTATAATGCCGTAGCCAATACCATTTCTATAGCCGTCGGCTACATCATCAAAGATAAGAAAATCCGTCTGCACGGTAGTTTTTGTAGGCTTTATGAGGGCATCCCGGTTAATCAGGTTTTCGATCCTATCCTCGATATAAACCGCCGGTACACCGGTTAATGCACACAGTTCCTCCACCGTCTTGGGCTCACGATAAGCATGACATAGGATATTTTGCGAAAGCGCATCGTTTATAAACTGTGGCGGGTACTCATTTTCGTTCCTAAAATTGCCCATGATTGTGATATTCAACTTTGTGGGTTTTAACGCTGTTTCTGTCATTTTGCTGCACTCCTTTTTTAGTTTTTCCCGTGCCATCATAAGCCGGTATGTAACCGTGCCCTCTGGCATACCAAGTTTTTGGGCAATGGCCTTGCAAGATAGATTATCGTAATAATACATGACAACTATATCCCGGTAGGCCGCAGACATCTGCGCAATGTGGCGGCGTAGCTCTTGACATTCTTCTTCAGTAATAAAGTCGTAGCTGTCTGCTGACATCATATCCGCATCCGAAAGCACATCATACGAAATATAACTGCGTGCTTTAGCCTTACCGCGCTTAAACACCTGTAGCTGAATATTTGCAAGCCGCCAATACCAGGGCTCAAACTTTGCAGCGTCCCTTAGCTCGCCAATACTCACAACTGCCTGGAACACAATCTCCTGAGCCAGTTCCTCCGCTTCCTCTCGCGAAAAGGTGCGGGTCACTGCCCACGCGAATGTCTTGTCAAGCATTGATGCAATGCGCTCGTAGTCCACAAATCTCACCTCATATGTAAAGTGCAATAAAACAGCGCTTCATTGGAAAATTTCGCGACAAATTACAAAAATCCAAAAAAAATCGTGCATATGCACGATTTCAGGTCTAATCATTGATAAGATTTCCACATTTCCACATAAGTGTGATAACTACCGCTTTACATTATTACGCCAATCCAGGTACCCCTGCTCCAGCGCCATCAACAGCGCCTCTGCAGAGGCTAAGTTGCTTGCAAGGGGTATATTATGCACATCGCATAGCTGCATAATAGAAACAATATCCGGTTCGTACTGGCTTTGGCTTATTGGGTCCCGTAAGAAAATCACCAGGTCTATATCATTAAGCGCAATTTGCGCACCCATTTGCTGCCCGCCGCCCAAGTGCCCGGCAAGGTACTTTCTTACTTGCAAGCCTGTAGCGTCTTCTACCAATTGGCCTGTGGTACCGGTAGCATAAAGCCGGTGCTTGCTAAGGATATGGCGGTAAGCCACGCATAAGTTCTCCATCAATTTTTTCTTGTTGTCATGTGCTACCAATGCGATATTCATCGTATCACTCCTATATTTCAGCATCTGCCAGTTCATCTACATCTCGTTTAAGCCCAATATTGAGCACAATACCCATAGCCATCATGTGCACCCACATCATAGACCCGCCATAAGAAAGAAACGGAAAGGGCATACCCGTAGTAGGTAGCAATCCCGTAACAACACCTACATGTACAAATGTTTCAAAAAGCAATAACCCCGCAACGCCTATAGCTATAAGGCGGCCCTGCATATCTATAGCCCTAAGGCCAATAAGCATACATTTTACCACCATAAACATCATAATCCCAATAATAGCGGTGCTGCCAACAAACCCAAACTGCTCTGCCACAACAGAAAAAACAAGGTCATTGTGGGCAAAAATCAAGTAAACGCTATTGTTCATAAATCCCTGCCCCGTAAGCCCACCAGAGGCAATAGCGCGCCGCGAGCCTTCTAATTGATGGACATGGTCCGGGTTTGGGTCCGCGCTAAGCGCAGCTTGGATGCGGTTTAACTGGTAGTCACGAAGTACATGCCCTATTACCAGTGGGTTCTCGCGCTGCAAGTCAAGCCACAGCAATACCAATATAGGGGTAATTACCAAAGCCCCAAGCAATATATGTCGTAGTTTTAGGCCGGCCGTAAACAGTATAGACATAGAAACAAACAATACCACAAGTGCAGCAGATAGGCTTGGTTGGCGCTCTACCAAAATAACCGGTACCCCTATGGTTATCAAGACCAGTATAAGCCACAATATACGGTTAAAATCATCTTTTTTAACATCCAAAAATTTTGACAAAAACAATATCATAAATATTTTGGTAAACTCCGAAGGCTGCAAGCTAATAGGCCCAATAACAGGTGCAGGTATTGCCAGCCAGCGTGCGGTATTTGTTCCGTCATCTGCGCCCACAAGCATTACCGCAACCAAAAGCACCATCATAAACCCATATATAGCCAAGTAAAACCGCGTGATAAACCGGTAATCTATACATGCAAACGCAAGCATTAGCACCGTGCCCGTAATAACAAAAACCCGCTGCTGCCGCCACAGGCCTCCAAACCGCGCAGCTTCGCTCATGGGCATACCTGCATGGTTGGCCGAGGCATAAATCATCGCAACACCAAAAATACTGACACCTATTACACTTAGCGCCAGTAAATAATCAAAGGATTTTAGCCCCCGTATAATGGCTTGCTTTTTTGTCATGGACTACTATCGCCTTTTCACACTTTTGATGGGGATATCTGCCCTAAGCCGGGGCGACTCGTCATCGCCGTCGTGGCTTTGTTGGCAGATTTGCAAGTCAAAATCATTTTCGTCTATATGCAGGTACTTTTGAATTACCATAAGAAGCTCATTTTTCATCATTTCCAGTACATGTGCGGAGCCGTCCATCCTGTCTGTTACCAGGATCATCTTGAGCCTATCCCGCGCTACGTCTTTAGAAGGCGCAGTCTTTTTAAATATTCCTAACATAGCGTCTCCTTTAGTCTATGCGCGCGTGAAGAAATTCTTTAACCGTGCGAGAAATTTTGTGTCATTAAACAAGTCCATCAGTGGCACTGTTTCGCCAAGTATGCGCTTTACGATATCCCTAAAAGCTTGTCCAGCAAGGGATTTATCATCCAATACACAGGGCTCACCCCTGTTGGACGACACAATTATACTTTCATCGTCTGGCACAATACCCAATACATCTATTGCCAATATATCTGCTACATCTTCAAGTGTCATCATATCGCCGCGCTTTACCATGTCTGGCTTGATACGGTTCAATATTAATAGTGGTGGCGGAAGCTCGCTTGCTTCTAGTAAACCTATGATTCTATCTGCGTCACGCACGGCACTTATCTCGGGTGTTGTTACAACAAATGCCTTGTCCGCACCTGCGATAGCATTTTTAAACCCTTGCTCTATACCTGCTGGGCAGTCTATTAATACATAGTCAAACTCTTCGCGCAGCTGGTTGCAAAGTTTGCGCATTTGCTCTGGATTTACGGCATTTTTGTCTTTGGTTTGTGCCGTAGGCAACAAAGACAGGTTAGGGAAATTTTTATCCCTGATAAGGGCCTGCTTAAGCCTGCAATTGCCTTCTACCACGTCTATCAGGTCATACACAATGCGCTTTTCTAGGCCCATAATTACATCTAGGTTCCTAAGTCCTATGTCTGCATCTACCAGTGCAACCTTTTTACCTTGGGCCGCCAGCCCTGTACCAAGGTTTGCGGTGGTTGTGGTCTTGCCTACTCCGCCTTTGCCGGAGGTGATAACTAAAACTTCACTCATGATCTATGGTTTCCCCCTCATTATAACGGTGCTATATATACTGCGCCATCTAAGATATATGCCCAAGCACCCTTGCCGCGTTGTACCCGCGGTGAGTCTTCGGGTATGTATGTCACGACTTGGGCAATGCGTATCTGTGCCGGTTGAAAATCATGGGCCGTAACAAAACAGTTTATGTCCCCGTCGGAGTTATTGCCCGGCGCACCGGCCCACGCCGTCCCTTTCAAAGAGCCAAGGACAATAATATTGCCAGAAGCTTTTATCTCTGCGCCGGGGTTAACATCTCCAATTATCACTATAGAGCCGTTTTGCCTTATTATCTGGCCAGAACGTACAGCACCCCGGTAATAGAATGTATCCCTTTCTGTAGGTATCATTCCCGGAGGCGAAACCGGCACTAGGTTAAATTTCGGCATTAGTGGCTTTTGTTCATTTTTGTCTGAAACAGATATATTAAGTTTAGCTTCTACTTTGATGATATCTAGCAAAGTTTCTTCTTCGTGTATGGATAATTTCCGACCTTTAAAATTGACGCTTGCTTCTGCGCCTTCAAAGAAACTTCTGGAATCGGCCACCCTATTGCGCAGCACATTTTTGATAACACTAAAGTCTGTTTTATCATCCAATAGGATGCTTATGCCGTCACGGCGGCCCTTGAGTATAACACATTGCTTTTCTTCCAGTACATCTTTACGGGTTTGGGTTGACATAGAGCCTCCTATTATGGCCTTAACGTATTAAGTGGTGCAGGCCCCTCGGCTTCCAGCCCCTGCCCCAAAGCTACTGCTATCATATCACGGGCTATCCGGGCAGAGATTTGCGAGTAAGCCAAAGTAGAGCCAAATGGTATGTTTACATAAATAGAAATTTGCGGGTCTTCTATAGGGGCAAATGCGCCAAAAGCAGAGTGGGGGAAGCGGGTAGATATTTGTTCTGTGGTGCTGGTTTTGCCGGCTACGGGTATGGTGAAGTTTTGGCCGTGGAAAAGCCCAACTGCAGTCCCACCTGCCCCTGGTTGAGTAACAAGGCGCATCCCTTCGGCTACAGCTTCCCACGTTGACGGAGAAAATTCTAGCCCAATGCATACCGGCGCTGGCACTGTACGCCACACGGTGTGGCCGTGGGTATTTTCTGCATGACCTACCATGTGTAGCGGGTAATTTGTGCCGCGGTTAGCAAAGACATTCATGACTCTGGCCATCTGTGCCGTTGTATAGTTGTTTAAGCCTTGCCCCATGGCGGTGCGCACAGTGTCGCCATCAAACCACTGCTGGTCACGGGCGGGGGCACTGGCATGTTGAAAGCGCTTAAACTCGGGCGTTGACATACGCGACCCTTCATAGATACTTCCGTCTGGGTAGCGTAGCGGCTGGTCGAAAAGCTCTAATATTTCTACTCCACTTCTTTCGTGTAGGCCAAAATGCATCATATATGTGTTAAGGGTTTCTATGCGTTGTAATGTGCTATTGGTGGCGGTGGTTACTGTGTTACCTAGCCGCCATGCTGCTTCTGCAAAAAAATAATTGCAGCTTACAGCAATAGCTCGCGTTACATTTATGCTGCCATGCCCACCGCTGCGGTGCCAGCAGTGTAGTGGCGGATGCCCAGCTCTTGTAAAGGCCACACTGTCAAAGATACGAGTGTTTTGGCCTATGGCGCCGGCCTCAAGGGCAGCTACAGCCGTTATCATCTTAAAGTTGGAGCCAGGAGCTTGTGGTGCCCTAAAGGCCCTAGGCAGCGCTGGCTCTGTTGGGTCAAGGGAGTTTATGTGATGGAAATATTCTACGTCCATGTTGTTAACCAGGCGGTTATTGTCATACGACGGGTAAGATACCGCCGCAAGTACTGCCCCAGTAGGCACATCTACTATAACTATAGAGCCAGTAGAAGGGTCCATATTAACTTGCTGGGGGGTGATTTCCCATTCTTCTATTTTTTGGATTAGCACATCCCTGGCGGTTTGGGGGCGGGTGATTAATTGTTGTTGGATTGTGCCATCCGGGTCTGTTATTTGCTCTGTCCCGATAAGGGTTAGAAGCATCATGGCAGGGGATACCCGGCCAGAGCGTATCCCGTCAGTTATTATGCTGTGGATATGCAGTATATCGCTCCTGGATGTGCCTGCATTTGGGAAGCGTTGCAGGATATAACGTTGCATGGCCATTGCGGGGCCGTCTTCTACTTCCATTACCGTGCGTATGTCCAGGTTGTGCCCTTCTACAAAGTTAATAAACACTTCCTGCAATGTAACAGCACGCTCGCGCGGATTACGTAAATTTATGCGGTTAATAAGCACCCGGGCCAAGTAATCCTTTAGCATGTTGTAGGCAGCCATTTGCAACTCAAGGTCTATGGTTAGGAATAAGCGGTCCCCCGGTTGGGGCTCTTGCATGATTATTGGCTGGCCAATCCTGTGGCCCCTGTTGTTAAACTGGATGGTTTGCAGACCTGGGGTGCCTCTTAGGTACTGCTCCATACTACGCTCAAGCCCTTGGCGGCCATACAAGCACTGCGCGGTATAGCCCAAGTGCTGGCGTGTTTCCAAATCCTCGGCGGTGATTTGCCTAATATAGCCTATAATATGAGACATATAAATCCCTGCAGGATATTCGCGTTGGGCTTGGATATCTATAAACATGCCTGTGAAAGTGGAGTTTCTTTCTTCTATTGCAGCTACAGTCTCGGGCGATATGTCTATGGCAAAGAGTATGGGCGTAGGGTCAAAACGGGATACCCAAATAAGGCGCTGCATAAAAATCATGGAGCGGAAATTTAAAATGCGCCTTGCGTCTTCATGGCTCATGTCCGGGTCAATATTTTCCCGTTGCCGAAGGAAAAGAAAGCTTTCTTCTGCTGTGGCATAGCGGTAGTTTGGGACTACCATCTCGCGCTTCCAGTGGTTTTGTATGTGAGTACGGTTGTCTATAAATTCGAAAGGGTCTAGGGAAATAGGAAACTCGTCTATATATTGCTCGTTGTTGCGTTCGAAAAGTAGGGCCAGTTCCAGGAGTGCATCGTTTGTGATTTGCACGCTTGGGTCCATTTTAGCTACAAAAACTAGCCGGTTTATGGCCAGCGGGCGGCCGTTGCGGTCGTAAATAGTGCCCCTTAACGCTGGCATTGGTATAGTAACTTCATGGGTTGGTGGCGGTGGAGTTAAAAATGTATGAGCTTGGACAATTTGCAGCTCGAAAAGCTGCAGAATAAGCATACCAAACAACGCAACAGAGATAATAAACAGCCACAGGACACGATGAGTTATGAAGTGATATATATATTGGCCGATTTCTTTTATTAGGTCTTTCACGTAAACTCATGCCTCCTTCGGCAATTATTGATGTTGTTCTTATTGCCAGTTTATTTTTTTTCAAAAAGGTTGCGGCGGCCCGACTCGTAGCGCTCTACCCGCCCATTAATAAAGTGCAATAAGCTGTATAGCGGTATGGATAGTGAAACCGTATAAATAGCCGTTGGCAATATTATTGTGCGGGCATATAGCGCCAAATTAAAATGTCCCAAGAAAAGAAATGATGATATATAAATCATAAACTGCTGGAACAGTATAGCTATTAGTACAATAAAAAACGGAAGGAAATAATTATCCTTAAAAAAGTCCCTAAACGGCTTGCCGGATACATACCCAATAAGCAAACCATAAAGCGCAAACATGCCAAGCGGCCCCCCGGAAAATAGGTCTTGCAAAAACCCTGCAGAGAAACCAAAAATAGCCCCTTCAACATCGCCCCTCAGCACCCCATAACATACAATAAAAACAAGCGCTGTGTCTGGGGTAACGCCGAATACTGCCACGTGTGGCAGTACAGATGTTTGCATTACATAGTTTATCAGAATTAGGGCACCCATGACAGATACTCTCATGACTTACTCCTCTATATCTATTGCATCGCCAAACAGTTGAGTGACCACCAGCACCATATCCACCCGGTCTAGACTAACAGATGGGCGTATAATAGCGTACTGGGTCAGCCCTTCGGGGCTTGGGTGTATGCTTTCTACCGTACCTATGCGCAGCCCCTGGGGGAAGACCATGCCATGGTCAGACGTTGTAATGTCATCGCCCGGCATAAAGCGCGCTGTATACACAATATGCCTCATACGCATGAGGCCGTCGTTTCTTAAATCCAAGTCCCCTCTTGCTGTGCCCAAATCCTCTGTGCGGGCGTTGCGGGCAGCGGCGGCAAAGTCGTTATCCATAATAGATACTACCAGCGCGTAATTGGGGCCGGTTTCGTGTATTACGCCTAGCACCCCGCCGTCACCCAGGACAATCATGTACGGGAGGACACCGTCGTTTTCGCCTACATTGATATAAAACCTAGACTGCCAGTCGTTGGGGTTTTGGCCTATCATCCTTGCGCCTAGTAAGGGCAAGAGTGGGTACCGCTCTCGCATTGCAACAAGAGTGCGGAGGCGGATATTCTCATCATATAAGGCAAACATGCGGGCATTTTCGTTAGAGAGGCGGATGTTGTCTTCTACCAAAGCTTGATTTTCTGCCAGTATTTCGGCACTCCTTGCCAGGATATAAAACCGCCCGCTAACCCAGCCAGTTGCCGAAGACGCACCCCTTTGCATGGGTACCACAACATAGCTAACGCCACGCCCAATAAAACTAGTTGGCGCAACGCCGGTTATAGTTACGATGATGGCCGCAAAACAAAATAATATGCCAAGGGCCAAAAACAGCCGTTTGCGCTTGTGTATGAAGTTCATTAGAGTTTAATCTTTCCTGGGGTAATAAGCACATTGGCAAGTTGCTTTAAATTTTCAAGCACTATGCCTGTGCCGGCCACAACGCAGTTAAGCGGCTCGTCTGCCGAGCGTACAGGTATGCCGGTTTCTTGTGTGATTAGTTCATCTAGCCGCCTTAGAAGTGCGCCGCCACCGGCCAGTATAATCCCACTGCCCATGATATCGCTTGCAAGCTCCGGCGGGGTTTTTTCTAGTGTGTATCTTATTGCGTCTACGATTTTTTCCAAAGGCTCCGAAAGGGCTTGTCTTGCTTCTACTTCAGTCATAACTATTGTGCGTGGCAGGCCTGAAACAAGGTCCCGCCCGCGTACCGGCTGGTATACGGACTCGTCGGGCTTAAATGCGCAGCCAATATTAATTTTTATATCTTCTGCTGTACGGTCACCTATGGCTAGGCCATGTACGCGCCTTACATACTGTATGATTGCATTGTCAAACTCATCCCCAGCTGTACGTAAAGAGCGGCTGCTTACGATTCCACACAGGGAAAGTACCGCAACCTCGCTGGTGCCGCCGCCTATATCTACTATCATACTGCCCACCGGCTCTGACACAGGAAGGCCCGCGCCTATTGCCGCCGCCATAGGTTCTTCTATAAGTGTGACAGAATTTTTGGGTACGCCAGCAGAGAAAGTAGCTTCAAATACCGCGCGCATTTCTACATCGGTAACACCGCTTGGGACGCAAATCACGATTTTGGGCTTGCGACTTAAAAAACGGGTGGCACGGGCTTTTTGGATAAAATATTTAAGCATGGCCCTTGTGGTTTCGAAGTCGGCTATTACGCCGTCTTTTAGTGGGCGTATGGCTACTATATTGCCGGGGGTACGGCCAATCATCTGCTTGGCTTCTTCGCCAACGGCCATTACTCTTTTGGTGTTAGTGTTGGTAGCTACGACAGAAGGCTCGCTAATTATTATGCCTTGGCCCTTTGCGTAGACTAATGTGTTGGCTGTGCCAAGGTCTATCCCGAGGTTTTGTGTGAACATTTATGCCTGCTTTCTATACGTGTGGTAAGGGGTACCGCTAAAGTATAACCACCCCACCCAATAATAACCAGCCGCAGTGGGATAATCGACTATAATTATCCCACAAATGCGAATGATTTACAAACAGGCAATGGAAAAAATTATTAACCAATAAAACAAGAAAAACACACGAATCACCTGTTTGCATACATCAAAACAGGAGCTTATCGTGTGTTTTTGGGTTGTGACATTTAGAATCTGTGTTCAATAAGCACAACGCCGCCTGGAAACGCTGATATTCCGCCACTCTTCGTTGTACCCTCCTTGCTTGCCTTTATGGGCAAGCTGCGTCGGACACGCCTAGATTGGCGAAATATCAGCATTCCCATTCGTCGCTGCGGTTATTGAACACAGGTTCTTAGTCCGCATTGGTTGAGATGCCGTAGGTTATTATAACTACTGATTAATTTCGCATATAAGCGCTTTTATTTCCTGCATCTTAATTAGCAGATCCAGGATTTTTTGCTGTTTTGGCTGCAGTAGTGGCCGTAGCGACATTAGCGTATGTTCGAACTGAGGTTCTCCTATGTGTGGTGCATGGTTATCTTGGGTTTGGTTGCCTAAGCTTTGCATCAATTGCCATAGCATGGCAGATTGCCTATCGTCCATGACTTAAATCATGCCTCCTTCGCCGGCAGGGCATATAGGTTCATATAATCATATGCACATCATGCTGCGGCTGGAACTAGACGGATGCAAATTTCATGCTACACACAAATTCGCATACTTCTCGCCTAAATGCAAATACTAGCACTGGTAGGTGATTTGGTCAGGGTTGAACACAGGTTCTTAGCAATCGATCGCTTTTGGCCCAATCATCAAAACCGCCAGCTTTGTGCTAAACCTTAGAATGGAGATTAACATGAAAACAATGCGTGTACTGCAGCCAATACTTTTTGTGGCGTTGTGCCTTATGATGCAGGTGGATACCTATGGTTCAACCGGTGATAATTTCTCGGGAAATAATATCACGGAATATCATATTAATACCGCAGAAGAACTTGCGGCCATATGTACAAATAGCCACGACAGGCTATATGTATTGGGTAGTGACATAACTATCCCCCCGGGCTGGGTACCCATAGGCCATGGTGCTCCCGGTAATGATGCAGCATTTAAAGGGGAACTGGATGGGCGCGGATACTCTATTATTGGGCTTGATATTGACGTGACATGCAGTGGCGCATTTGGGTTGTTTGGCAAATTAGAGGGCGCAAACATAAGCAATCTTGTCTTGGTAGATGCAAGAATGCAAGTTGCCGGCGATGTAAGCGGGCACAAGCTAACCGCCGGGTTGTTGGCTGGGGAGGCTGTAGGCAGCACAATTAGCAATGTAATAGTCGAAAACGGCTATATATCTGCAACCACATCTGGCTTAGAAAATGCGATAATAGGCGGGGTAGTAGGCATTGCAACAGATACAAGCTTTCGCAATACCGGCATCATAAGCGGCGTGATAAACGGGGGAGATATTACCGGCGGTTTTGCTGGGCGCATAGCGGGTACTGGGGCGATATTGGAGTGCTATAGCCATGCCGATGTCGTAGGCAGCATTGCGGGTGGGTTTGCCGGGCAGGTATTGGGTAGCACATTACCGGGCAACGCCAACCATGCAATAACAATAGCCGAGTGCAGCGCAACAGGAACCGTAAGCAGTGCCGGCAACACAGGTGCGTTGGCGTACGGTATAGCAGGTGGGTTTATAGGTGAAGGCGAATACGTCTTTATTAGAGACTCATCTGCATACGGGAAGGTTATCGGCTGCAAACGTGCAGGTGGCTTTGTGGGGCGGTTATCTAATTTGAGTCGTGTGATATATGCATATGCAAAAGGTGATGTAACTGTGGATAGTGGCTTTGCCGGCGGCTTTGTGGGTGAACTAATCAACTCTGCGTGTGTAGAGTTTTCTTTCTCTGTTGGTTCGGTAATTGCAGTAGGGGGCCACGAATCTAATGGTGGCGAGTATGAACACACAAAAGTGGCCGTAGGCGGCTTTGTGGGGGCAATTTCTGGCCATGGTGCACCAAACACGATTACACACTGTCTATCGTTTGCGCCGTGGGTGGTAGGGGACGGATATGTAAACCGTTTTGTTGGCCTTTTAGACCATGACGGGGTCAACGGTTGTTATGCCCACTTAGGCAGCATGGTTGTGCGTGAAGGTTATATTATTCATGTATTGCCCAGTGCCTTTGGCCCAGATGGCGCGGATATGAGTAGTGCGCAAGTAGAAGATGTGACTAAGCGGTTGGGGTGGAAACGGATGCATTTTAACTCCAACCCCGAAAATGCCAAATAAAAACCGCTTGCCTAATATATCAACATAGCATCCCCATAGCTAAAAAACCGATATTCCTGTTTCACTGCTTCCTCGTAGGCCGCAAGCACCGCCTCGCGCCCTGCAATAGCAGAAACAAGCATGATAAGTGTAGACTCCGGCAAATGGAAATTGGTAAGCAGCCCGTCTATTGCTTTAAATTTAAAGCCTGGGAAGATAAATATATCCGTCTTGCCCGCCCCGGCTATGATTTTGCCAGTGTCGTCTACACGACTTTCCAGGGTGCGGCAACTTGTGGTGCCTATGGCTATTACCCGCCCGCCTGTAGCCTTGGTTTTGTTTATTAGGTCCGCTGTTTGCGGCTCTATGCGGCAATATTCGCTGTGCATGTGATGTTGTGTGATATCGTCTTCCTTTACCGGGCGGAATGTTCCAATGCCTACATGCAGTGTTACCCTTGCGATATTTATGCCTTTTGCCTCCAGCTTTGCAAGTAGTTCTTCTGTAAAATGTAGCCCTGCCGTGGGCGCAGCAACAGAGCCGCTGTTTGTAGCATAAACAGTCTGGTAGCGCTCATTATCATTATCGTTTTTTTCGTGGATGTAGTGTGGCAGCGGCATCTCGCCTATTTCTTCCAGCAACGGCTCGAAGTCGCCTTCATGCTCTAGTGTTACTATCCTTAGCCCGTCTTCTGCTAGTTCATCTACACGGGCCTTTAACCTCCCATTTGCAAAAACCAACACATCTCCCTCGCGGGCTTTGCGGCCTGGTTTTGCTAGTACGCTCCAGCGCCCGTCTGCCAGCCGCTCGTGAAGAAGCATTTCTACTTGTGCATCGCCGCTGTGGCCCAGCAGCCTTGCGGGTATTACTTTGGAATCGTTGATTACTATGCAGTCGCCGGGGTTAAGCAGGGATACAATGTCCTTAAACTGCTTATGCTCTATAACGCCTGTATTGCGGCAAAGGCGCATAAGCCTGGAGCCGTCACGCTCTGCGGTGGGTTGCTGGGCTATTAGGTGCTTGGGTAAGTCGTAATAAAAATCTTGCTTGTTCATAATTTATTTCATCCTCCTGGTTTCAAAAACGTTGCGTATTACAGTTGTTTATCTAATCTCCACATTGGTGTAATAATGCAATAATATTTCGCGATAGGTATACCCAAGTAGCGCCATCCCGGCGGCACCCCGCTGGCTCATGCCTACGCCATGCCCCCAGCCACTTCCGGCTAGGGTTACACTGCTGCCAAAGACTGTTTGTGTTTGTGGGACTGTAGGCTCTATACGGCGCAATGTTCGGCCGTCATATACATATATTGTTTGCCCAGGCGCTGTGTTTGCGATGTTAAAGGTTGCAAGGTCGCCGCTTACTACCTGGCGCCCGTCTGTAACAGTAACAACCGGTGCCGCTGCTGCAGAGCCTGCCCCGGCTATGTGGAAGTTGCGACTCATGAGTGCGTTGCCTGCAGGTGCAAAAAAATTGCGGATAGCCTCCCCGCTAACCCTCCACTGGCCAGACGTGCCATAAACCGTCAACTCTTGTACGCGCCCAAGAGCGCTTACTTCGGAAATGGACATCCCAGTTGCGGTACCTATGTTGCCACCGGCGGCATTGACGGCAGTGGTAAGCTGCGCCATGGTAAATGTATGCACCCATTGTGGTGGGTTGTGCTCGACTATGCTTCTTACTGCGCGCAGGTATGGCTTGGCTGTTACCCATACGTTTTGAGAATAATCTGTAACGCCGCCGCAACTAGCAAAGTACACAGCAAGTATTATCTCGTTATCGTAGAACATCATCAGCCCGCGAGTCTCGTTGACCGCGCGGGTGGTGTTCTCGTGTTCGCGCCCAGCGCCCCTGTATGACTGGCAGTGGGTGGTGTCGCAAAGGTCGAAACCGTGATTTGTATGCCCGCCCTCGTTCATGCGGTATACCATAAAAGTGCGGGATGCGATGGCCTGTGCTTTAAGCGCATTAATATGAAAGGATGCGTACATCTCTACCGGTAAAACGCCTAGCAAATATTCTTCCGGGCAAAGCACGTTTATGGCAGAAACCCGCCCACCAGAAGGCCTAAACTCGATAGTGCCGCGGTATGAGTAATTTCCTAGCCGTACTGTGCCGCCGTTTGCGCATGTAATTTGTGCGCCGCGCCCAGGACTAGCATCTGTAAAAGAAAATACACGTTGCCCGCCGCTGTACAAGACCACAACCCCGCCCGTTACCCGCGCAGTAAAACCGTTGGCCGACTGTAAGGTTGTAACATGCGAAAAATTGCCGCCATTGTCATACCCTGCGTGGATATGTGTATTGCCGATACTGATATTGTCCAGGTTGGCAAAGGTGCGTGTAAGGCCAATGCGGATAGTACGTGGCAGTCCGCTGCTGCCCCTAGCAAAGGTTGGAAAGGCTGGGTTTGCCGCGACAATAACAATAAATATCATCATAAGACAGGCTGCCCTGGTTAGTAAATGCTTGGTCATGTTTCCCCCGTAATAAGTATTGTTGTTTATTGCTTGTGTTGATTACTGTCGAATAGTATAACAGTTGTTGTATGTAGCGCAATATAGCAATATGGCTTTGCGGCTACGCAAAGTCAAATTGCTATAACGCCAAAGAAAACCCGCTATAGCAACGGGTTTTCTTTGGCGTTGGCGCTTTGTTCAAGCATTGTTTCTATAAAAATCCCATATCCTTTGGTAGGGTCTTGCACAAATACATGAGTAATTGCGCCAATTATCCGCCCATCTTGAATAATTGGGCTGCCGCTCATCCCTTGTACAATCCCGCCTGTGGCGCTTAGCAGTGTAGGGTCTGTGATGCGTATAATCATGCCCTTGGTATCGTCGTTTGCCATACGGTTTACGCTTTCTATGTTTATCTCAAACTCCTGTACCTTGTTGTCTACTACACTGGTTAGTATTGTTGCTTGGCCTTCGCGTATTTGCGCACGGGTGGCAGCGGGCATTGTTTCTTTGGGCAATGTCTCCATAAAAGTCGGGTCCAGATTCCCATAGATTCCGCTGGGGCTGTTTAATTTCACATTGCCTAGGGTATGGGTATTGTCTACTGAGCCCTCCAACTCCCCGGGCTTTCCGCGTTGCCCTTTTACTATTGATGCTACTGTTGATGGCATTATTGCGCCGTTTCTTACACTTAGTAGTTTTTTTGTGTCTACATCCATAATGCCGTGCCCCAGCGCCCCAAAAGCCCCCGTGCCGGGCATATAGTAGGTAAGAGTGCCTATGCCCTTGGTCGAATCACGGACCCATGTGCCTATGCGTCGTACACTGTCCTTTGCGGCCAGTGCAGGGGTTATGGTTACTTCTAGCTCATTACCGTCACGGCGTAGTAGTAGTGTTATGTCGCCTTGTGATGATGCTACTAGTTGGCTTAGGTCTTCTTTAGTGTCTATTGGTTTTTCGTTGGCTTTAATTATTAGGTCGCCGCCTCTAAGTATGCCGTCGCCGGGGCTGTGGGTTTGGCCATCCTCCCCAAGGAAGCTACCCGTGCCCAGCACCATGACGCCATTTGTGTTAATGCGCACACCTATGGTAAGACCTAGCGGCACTACTTCTATACTTTCCCCTTGTGTGGACTTATTATAGCCAAATGGCAAGCGGAAAGCGGTTGACTCAAAATACCCGCCGCCACTTGCATAAATGGAAGTTGGCGTGCGCAACTGTACGGCAATGTTGCCGGCCAGCCATCCCATAAGGGCCGATATCATAAGAACTGATATTAATTTTATTTTTTGGCGCATGTTTGCCCCCTCTAATTTGACTCTTTGCTGACTCATATCATAGCCTAGCCGAAATTAAGATAGCCTATACAGGAAAAAACGCGCATTAGTATTTTTACTTCCAAGCTTTGTGATTGTGGCAGAGTATCTTCACGCAATTGCATGTACTGACATGTCAATAAATGGGGATTGTCTCGCGGCGCACACCATTAATATTGGCTGCAAAAAGTGGTCATATCGCTTTTTGACGCAGCATAAAAATGGGCTTTCCTACTTAACAAGTTAATGCTATAATCCCAGCGAAAGCCTGGAAATATAGGGGCTGTACGTTCGGCGCAATGTTTTGCGTGGCGCAAAAATATAAATATATTTTGCACTCGAACAATTTGCCGGTGGTTATTTGTTTTGTCATTTACAATAATAATCGACTTTTCCGGAAACCCTGAATAAGCGGCCAAAAACTTACTAAAGCCTAAGATTTTTGGCCGCAATGGAAGTTTCCGGAGAAGTCTAATGATAGGAGTACCTTCATATGGAGCACATTGTCATCAACGGACAACAGCCGCTAGTCGGCAAAGTACAAATTGGCGGGGCAAAAAATGCTGCCGTGGCCATAGTACCGGCGGCTATTGCCGCAAATGGGATTTGTATAATAGAGAACCTGCCAGACATAAAAGACGTGCAAAACCTAGCCGCTTCTATAGAAAAATTGGGGGGCAAGTGCCGTTTTTTGGATGAAGGCAAGACTCTGGAAGTTGACGCAAGCTGTATAACAACACATGTAGCCGATTATGACTTGTGCGCAAAAATGCGTTCGTCGTACTATTTGTTGGGTGCGCTTCTTGGGCGCTTTGGCAAAGCCGAAGTATCTATGCCGGGTGGGTGTGACTTTGGATACCGCCCTATTGACTATCATATAAAGGGTTTTGAAGCCATGGGCGCGAAGTGCGTGTTAGAGCATGGTTGGGTAAAAGTCTCTGCCGAAAAATTAACCGGCGCAAATATATATCTGGACTTCCCAAGTGTTGGGGCAACAATTAACCTGATGCTTGCTGCTGTTTTTGCCGAAGGCACAACCAAAATAGAAAACGCAGCCCGTGAGCCACATGTTGTAGATACTGCCAATTTCCTTAACATGATGGGTGCAAAAATAAGTGGCGCTGGTACAGATATCATACGAATAAACGGCGTTAACGAGCTTGGCGGAGGCCGGTACACTATCATCCCTGACCCCATAGAAGCGGGTACATACATGATTGCGGCCGCTATTACCAACGGCGATATAACCGTAGAAAATATTATACCCAAGCATATGGACCATTTAACCGCAAAGCTAAGAGACATGAATTGCCAGGTAGAAGAAGGCGAAGACAGCTTGCGCGTTTACAGAAACGGCGATCTTAAGGGTTGCGATGTAAAGACATCTGGCTACCCTGGCTTCCCAACAGACTTGCAGCCCCAAATGGCAACACTTTTATGTACTGCGTGCGGTGCCAGTGTTGTTACAGAAACGGTATTTAACAACCGCTTCCAATATATAAATGAATTAAAACGCCTTGGCGCAAATCTAAAAGTCGAAGGGCGTACGGCCGTGACCAAAGGCAATTGTACATTTACCGGTGCACAAGTGGCGGCTACGGACTTACGGTCAGGTGCAACATTGGTACTGGCCGGGCTTGCCGCCAAAGGCGAAACAACAATTGGCAATATCTTTCACCTGGACCGGGGTTACGAAAATCTCGAGAGCAAGCTACGGGCTTTGGGCGCAGATATTAAGCGTGTAGTAGTAGAAGAATGATGCGTCCTATGATACGTTTTTGTACTGTTATTAGCGGCTCAAGTGGGAACTGTGCCTACGCTGGGCTAATGGACGAACATCTGCTGATAGATGCGGGACTTAGCGGCAAACGCCTTATGCAAGGACTCTCACAATTGAACGTATCCAAACCAACAGCTATTTTTATAACCCACGAGCATAGCGACCATATCGCAGGTGCGGGAGTAATAGCGCGGCGGTTTGGTATCCCTATTTACGCCACGCCGTTAACGTGGCGTTATTTTTTGCGCCACAAAAAACTTGGCCCCATTGCAGAGGAACAGGTAAAGCACATAGTGCCAGGGCAGCCAACCATGATTGGACAAGTCAAAGTAACGGCCTTTGATGTGCTTCATGATGCATCGCAACCGGTAGGTTATACATTTGAAGCCGCAGGCATAAAAATTGCTTGCACGACAGACTTAGGCAAAGCTACAGACACGGTAATAAAACACATAAGTGGCGCGCACGCGTTGTTAATAGAAAGCAATCATGACATAGAAATGCTAAAAAACGGCCGCTATCACCCCCTGCTAAAAGAGCGTGTAGCCAGCTCCCGTGGGCATTTATCTAATGTGGCAGCCGGGCAGTTGATTGTGGAGGTTGCAAACACAGGGCTTAAACATGTGGTTCTGGGGCATTTGAGCGAAGAAAATAACCGCCCTATGCTAGCCTATGATACTGTAGGGCGGATTTTGGACGCACATGGCGTAAAGGTGAATCTGACAGTGGCTGACCGGCACTATTTGGGGGAAGTAATAGAGTTTTAGCCCCTTGGCTGCCAATACAACTTGCTACATATGCATGTGCTACAAAAACATATAGTGCGGAGTGATAGACGTGTCACATATAAAGTTCACCCCAGCCCAGCAAGCCGCAATATCGTATGATGCACCTGAAATCTTGGTTTCTGCTGCTGCTGGGTCAGGCAAGACGGCAGTCCTTGCGGAGCGTATACTGCGTCACATATCCAACAATATAGGTATAGACCAGCTACTGGTTGTTACTTTTACAGAAGCCGCTGCCGCAGAAATGAAAGAACGCGTGACTCACAAACTCCATGACCTGCAAATAGAAAACCCAAGTACACACATCGCCAACCAGGCGGCCTTGCTTGCAACTGCAGATATCTCAACGATACATGCCTTTTGCCGCAAGCTGGTAAAGGAACACTTCCAGGTAATAGACATAGACCCAGCCTTCCGCGTAGCCGATGATTCGGAGCTTGGGCTAATTAAGAAACAAGTAATGGACGAGCTTTTCGAGCAAGAATACGCCACCAGCGATAATGCCCCGTTTATTGACTTGGCCAACGTATATGGCGGTAAGGCCAAAGATGACCGACTAGACGCACTGGTTAGGCGCATGTACGCATTTCTAGAAAGCGACCCGTTCCCGCTTGCGGCAGCTTCGCGTTATGCCAGCAAATTTGACGAGATAAAAATGCTAGACGCAACACCTTGGGCGCGCCTGGTAAGGACAGAACTCGCAGCCGGGCTTGATGGCATAATAGAAGGCCTTAACTTGGCCGCGGAAGTATGTCACCTACCCGGTGGTCCAGAGAAGTACATAGAAAAAATAGAAGAAAATATAGCCATGATAAGCAACCTGCGAAGGAGTATAGATACGCCCTTCCATGAGATGTATCAGGCTTTTTTGCGTGTGGACTGGGGAAGCCTGCCGCCGATACGCGAAAAAGACGAAGTAAACGCAGCTCTTAAAGAGCGTGCCCAGCGCATACGCAATACCGAAGCTAAGGAGAGGCTCAAAGACTTAGTAAGTGGTGTGTTCTTTGCGCCACCCAGCAAGATGCAAGCAGACCTTGAGGCACTTGCCCCGCGAGTGGCAGCGCTAATGTCATTGGTGATACGTTATGCGGAAGCTTTTGCCGCCGAAAAACGCAAGCGTAACATACTAGACTTTTCTGACTTGGAGCATTTTGCGATAAAAATACTATACCCATCTGGCCCGGATGATATGACCCCTAGCGCCGTCGCGCGTGGGATATCAGAAAAATATCATGAAGTGCTAATAGACGAATATCAAGACTCTAACAAAGTGCAAGACCTAATACTAAGCACCGTTGCAA
>WQVY01000043.1 GCA_009785605.1 Defluviitaleaceae bacterium
CAACGTAACCAGTATGGAAAGGATGTTTAGAAATGCAAGCCAGCTAAGCACTCTGGACATATCCGGATGGGACATGACATCAGTAGACAACACGTTTCAGATGTTAAGCGGAGTTACAAGCTTACGTGTACTGTCATTGGGCGCAAACTTCCGTGCCAATGTACTAGGCTCGACGGCGCTGCCCGCAGTGCCAAGCAGTGCCGCATACACCGGTATGTGGCAGAATGTCGGTGCCGGTACGATATATGACCCGCAGGGTGAGTATGTACTTACTTCGGTTGAGCTTATGGGTAGGTATGCTTATGGTGGTAGTGCTGCTGATGATACTTGGGTTTGGCAGGGGAGAGATTAGACAATATCACGATAATACTAAAGGGGCCATCACAGAAAAACCTGTGATGGTCCTTTTTGATTCAAAGCTAAGGAAATGATGATAACTCGGCAGCGTTTAGGGGGTATGTAGTAGATGGCATAAAAATAGCCAACACCTCACAAAACAGGGGCCCTGGCTATAAAATCGGTATCAACACAAGCGGGTGAAGGGAATCGAACCCTCGTATCGAGCTTGGGAAGCTCGTGTTCTACCATTGAACTACACCCGCACGCCGAATTTTACGGCGCGATTATATCAAATCATGACTTCATATGCAAACCTTTGCTTACCTTACAACTACTTCAGATATGCATCAGCTTTAACCAAGTCGTCGCAATATACACAGTGGTACGTGTCCGAGTCGCCTACCCTTTGGAAGGTATGCGATATGCTTTCTATGGATGTAACGCAGCGTGGGTTTTTGCAACGTATCACGTTGGTTACCTTTTCTGGCAGACTTAGCTTAATCTTGTCTACGATTTCGTGATTTTTTATTACGTTAACGGTTGCGTTATGGTCTATTAGCCCTAGTACTGTCAGGTCTAAGTCGTTTGTGTTTTCTAGTTTGATAATATCCTTGCGGCTGTGTTTCTTGCTTGGGGCGTTCATTATAAATGCTACAGTGTCGCTTTTTCCTGTGGCACCAAGGTATCCCAGCACTTTAATGCCAAAACCAGCGCGGATATGGTCAATTACTATCCCGTTGCCTATGCCTTCTATTGTCATATTAATTCATGCCTCCTTCGTCGGCGGAAAAAATAGGTTGGTATGAAAATCCGCTTCGCGGATGTTTCACACTTTAACCCCCAATACTGCCATAATAAGCGCCATGCGCACGTACATACCATTCTTTGCTTGTTGGAAATATACAGCCCTTGGGTCATCGTCCACTTCTACTGCTATCTCGTTAACCCTTGGCAGTGGATGCAATACCATTAGGCTCTCTTTGGCATTTTGCAGCTTGTCCATGTCCAGGATGTAGCGGTCTTTTAGCCGTACGTAGTCTTCTTCGTTGAAGAATCTCTCGCGTTGTACGCGGGTCATGTACAATACATCCAGCTCTGGCATTACGGCGGTAAGGTCCTGTGTTTCTGTAAAGTTTGCGCCTTTAAGTTCTTCGCGTACATAGTCGGGTACTTTTAGTTCGTCTGGCGAAATTAGTACAAAGCGTACGCCCGTATAGCGCAAAAGCGCCCGTATAAGCGAATGCACAGTACGGCCAAATTTTAGGTCCCCACACATGCCCACCGTAAGGTTATTGAAGTTGCCATGTCTTAGTCTTATTGTTAGCAGGTCCGTGAGGGTCTGGGTTGGGTGGTGGTGCCCGCCGTCACCGGCATTAATAACCGGGAAGTCAGAGCTCATTGCAGCCACCATAGCAGAACCTTCTTTTGGGTGGCGCATTACTGCCACGTCTGCATAACATTCTACTGTGCGTATAGTGTCGGCAATGCTTTCGCCTTTTGACACGGCACTGGAATTAGGCTCAGAAAACCCAATTATCTGGCCACCTAGCCGTAGCATGGCCGCCTCAAATGAGAAACGTGTACGGGTGCTTGGCTCATAGAACAGTGTGGCTAACAGGTAGCCTTTACAAGCTTCTGCATAATCCCGTGGGTTGGCGATTATACGCTCTGCTTCGTTAAACAGCTCGTCCATTTCGGCCACGGTAAAGTTTAATGGCTCGATTAGGCTCTTTCCTTTAAGGCTCAATACAATCTCCCCTTCTTATACCAACTTCACGTTGGTATTATGATATTTATCACGCAATGCGTGTGTTGTTACCGTGTTTACAAGCAAAAAAAATCCCCTAAAAAGGGGATTAATTGTTGAAATATGAATAAATAAAATAGCAATCTAGGGTTACTTTACCGGAAAAATATGCGCATTTATCGTGCCTGTCGCACCCGCCAACCCGTATAATCGCCATCATCGTCCATCACCTGTCGCAAATATTTTAACCTTCGAGATTGTGCCGTATACGCACAGGTTTGTCAAGTGACATTTTCGTGCAAATTTTGGCAGGATTATTTTACTGGTGTCGCAGATACATCTATTTGCATATTGCCAAAAGACTCGCGCATTTTTGTATCGGCTTTTTTATTCTCCAAGTTTAAATAATCCATATACCCAAGGTTGCCGTTGCGCAATGCTTCTGCTACGGCTTGCGGTACTTCAGCTTCTGCCGCTACAACTTTTGCGCGCATTTTTTGGACTTCTGCCCTGTTTTCTTGCTCTTGGGCTACGGCCAGTGCGCGGCGTTCTTCTGCTTTGGCTTCGGCTATTCTTTTATCTGCGTCGGCTTGTTCTATTTGTAGCTGTGCGCCTATGTTGCGCCCAACATCAACATCTGCAATATCAATAGAAAGGATTTCGTACGCGGTACCTGCGTCTAGGCCTTTTGCAAGTACAGTCTTGGATATCCTATCTGGGTTTTCTAGCACTTCCCTATGTGTCTGGGCAGAGCCGACGGTGGTTACTATACCTTCACCAACACGGGCAATAATTGTAGATTCGCCAGCACCACCTACTAGGCGCTGGATATTGGTACGTACAGTTACACGTGCTACGGCTTTTATCTCTATACCGTTTATGGCCATGGCGGAAATCATGGGAGTTTCTATGACTTTGGGGTTAACACTCATGCGCACGGCCTCGAATACATCGCGCCCTGCCAGGTCAATTGCCGCTGCTTGTTCAAAAGGCAAGTCAAGCTTGGCGCGGTTGGCGGCTATTAGTGCGTTGACTACCGCATCTATCCTACCACCGGCAAGGTGATGAGCCTCTAGTTGGCCAACCGGTACGGGTATATTGGCCTTGGTAACTTTTATTAAAGGGCGCACTATCTGCTCAGGGCTTACGCGCCTTAGCCGCATACCTATGAGAGCACCTATACTAACCTTGGCACCAGAAAACTTGGCAGAAAGCCAAAGAGGTATGGGTACAAACCTTAAAAATATTGCTATAAAAATCAGAAAACCTACAACCCCAAGCGCACCCCAGATTAAGCTTGGCGGTATTTCTATTGTGCCGCTTAGCAAAAATAATTTGTTCATTTTCCATCCTCCTCTAACGCAAATTTAGTATTATTTAGTTTCCTTCTATTGCAGCTACAACAATCCTGTTAGCTTGCGCTTCCATGACGCGCACCTTTGTGCCTTTTTCTATAAACATCCCGTCAGAGCTGGCTTGCATACGCACGCCATTAAAATCTACATCGCCAACAGGCCTTAGCAAGGTCACAGCCTTGCCCTCTTTGCCCAAAAAGCTACTAAAATCTACTTGGGGGGCATCATCTACATCTGTAAGTATCATCCCACCATGATGCTGGCGCTTTTTTATGAACATGAACAAACCATATCCACACAGCGCAATCATAGCAAGAACCGCACTAACAAAGAATATTGCGCCATCCAGTGCAACAATAGCAATACCTACAGCACCGGCAAAGGCAATGACACCAACAACGACCCCGATATAAGAGTCCCAACCAGGCATAAGCATCTCCATAAAAATGGCCAATGCACCCACAACCAATAAAGCAATAACCAATACGTGCATGTTCTCCTCCCTTTCAGTACAAATCCTAGTCGAACACTGTGACGACGAGCCAAATCGGCGAACGCTCCAACGCCTATTTGGCGACAGAGGAACAGATGAGAGACTTGGATTTGTACAACACACAAAAGCAAACAACAAGCTAAATTTGTTTTAAAGCAGTTAAAGCCGTAGACGCAGTCGAGGCAGTTAAATCAGCAAACAAACCCCTAACTATCCTTCTCCCCCTCCAACCGAGGCGGCGGAGTCAACTTAGGCTCCCTAACACCAAGCACATCCGACTTCAAAACCGGAATACGTATACCCCGGTTGGTCCCAAACTCAACAACAAAACAATCTTCGCCAACATCGGCAATACGTCCAAACATACCACCGGTTACAACAACATTGTCGCCGGCTCTAAGACTAGCTTGCATTTCCCTAGCCTTTTTCTCGCGCTTCCGAGGGCCACGGAACATAAGAAAGTACATCGCCACCAGTAGCACACCCGCGTATGCAATCATCGCCAACGTGCTAATGCCACCGCCAGCTGGAGTAACGGGCAGTGCAACATCGTAGCCAACATTGGTAGCGACATCCGCGGCAACGTTGGAAAGCGGAGGCGCTTGGGTACCAGGTGTACCTATTATGCCCGATGGGTCACTAGTCAGTGCTGCCAGCCACCCTGTTATGTTTGTAAAAAGTACGTCAATCATGATATTTCTCCTTAGAATAAGAATAAAATACTGCGGATTACTCCACACATACATTATATGTGCTTTTAACCGGACGCGCAAATTTTGGGTTTTGATACTAATGATAAAGGTTTTGGTTTTGATACTATTGGTAAAGGCGATTTAGTCAGCAGCTTCTACGCCCACATCTCCAAGCATTTAGCCTTAAATGATTCAAAAGTACCTGTATCTATTGCGTGGCGGATATCCGCCATTAGTTGATTATAAAAGTAAAGATTGTGCAAGACACATAGCCGCATGGCCAGCATCTCCTTTGCCTTAAAAAGGTGCCGTATATATGCACGGCTAAAACTCTTGCAAGCAGGGCACATACATGCCGCATCTATAGGCATATCATCCCGCTCGTGACATGCATTGTTCATATTTAGCTTGCCGTGGCTTGTAAATACCTGGCCGTGACGGCCATTGCGTGCCGGTAAAACACAGTCAAAAAAATCCACCCCGCGGGCTACAGCCTCTAGGATATTTTCTGGTGTGCCTACACCCATCAGGTATGTAGGCTTATCACGAGATAGATGGGGTACTACACATTCTAATATACGATACATTTCGCTGTGAGTCTCACCTACCGCAAGCCCGCCTATAGCATAGCCAGGTAGGTCCATATCGCTTATACGCTTTGCATGGTCTATTCTAATGTCTTCGTACACGCCGCCCTGGTTTATACCAAACAACAACTGCTGGGGGTTAAGAGTTGCGGGCAATGTGTTTAGCTGCGTTATTTGCTCAACACAGCGGGTTAACCAGCGGGTCGTACGGGCTACAGAGTCTTGTATATAAGCCCTATCTGCCGTATGCGGCGCACATTCGTCAAAAGCCATGGCAATTGTTGCACCCAGGGCAGATTGTATATTCATACTTTCTTCTGGGCCCATAAAAATTTTACGCCCGTCTATGTGAGAAGAAAAATATACACCTTCTTCTTTAATTTTACGAAGTGCACCCAAAGAAAATACCTGAAACCCACCAGAGTCTGTAAGTGTTGGGCCATCCCAAGCCATGAATGGGCCAACACCACCAAGTTCACGCACAACATCTTCACCAGGGCGCAGGTGCAAGTGATATGTGTTACTAAGGGCAACCTGGCAGCCAACCGTGTTTAAATCATGGGCAGAAACCGCACCTTTGATGGCAGCACATGTGGCTACATTCATAAACACAGGAGTCTCTATTATGCCGTGTGTGGTAACCAACCTGGCACGCTTTGCTTGGCCTTGGGTAGACATGATGTTGTACATACTACACTGCCCCATGGGCCAGCATAGCCTCTACAACCCTTTTAAAGCCCGCTATGTTTGCCCCGGCTACGTAGTTGCCCTTCATACCGTGTTCTTGTGCGCCTTGGCTGATTTGGGTAAATATGTTTGACATGATAGCTTTTAGCCGGTTGTCTACTTCCTCGAATGTCCAGCTTTGACGCTGGCTGTTTTGGCTCATCTCAAGAGCGCTTACGGCAACACCACCAGCGTTGGCGGCTTTGCCTGGGGCATACAATATATTGTTGGCCTGTAGTACTTTTATAGCCTCGTTGGTGCAGGGCATGTTTGCACCTTCTGCTACTGCTATACAACCGTTTGCAGCCAATGACTTTGCATCGCCTGCTGTTAGCTCGTTTTGGGTGGCGCAGGGCAGGGCTATATCACATGGGTGCTGCCATATGCTTTGGCCTTCGTGATATTTTGCCGTAGGTCTATACTCAAGATAGTCTTTTATCCTGCCGCGGTTTACTAGCTTTATTTCTTTAATTGCGTCTAAATCTATACCGGCAGCATCGTGGATATAACCGCCAGAATCGCTCATACATATAACTTTGCCGCCTAGCTGGGCAACTTTTTCTGCGGCATATATAGCAACATTGCCTGAGCCTGATATCGTAACCTGCTTCCCTGGCAGCCCATTACCGGCATGAGTTAGCATTTCATCTAAAAGATATAAAAGGCCATAGCCCGTGGCCTGGGTACGCCCAAGTGAGCCACCATAGCTAATACCCTTGCCAGTAAACACACCTTCTACCAAGCCGGTTATGCGCTTATATTGCCCGTACATATAACCTACTTCTCTTGCACCCACGCCAATATCCCCGGCTGGGATGTCTTCATCTGCGCCCAGATATTTATATAGCTCTGTCATAAGACTTTGGCAAAAACGCATGATTTCTGCATTAGAGCGGCCCTTAGGGTCAAAGTCTGCCCCGCCTTTGCCGCCGCCTATGGGTAAACCTGTAAGTGCATTTTTAAATGTCTGCTCAAAACCCAAAAACTTGAGCACACTTTGGCTTACGCTTGGGTGGAAGCGTATACCGCCCTTGTATGGGCCAAGGGCACTGTTGTATTGTACGCGCCAGCCTGTGTTAACACGTATGCGGCCAGTATCGTCTAGCCATGGGATGCGAAATTGGATAATACGCTCTGGCGCAACCAGCATTTCTAGGATGCCTGTATCTTTATAGAATGGATTATTGTCTATGATTATAGCCAGTGACGATAGTACCTCTGTTAGTGCTTGATGAAATTCGTGTTCGCCTGGGGTTTTTGTAATTGTGGATTTGATTATAGATTGTGTGTACATATGCTCTCCTTTTCCTTGGTATTAGGGTGTTTTTTCGCTATAATAGCACCTGCGTACATTTTTGCAACTAGACTTCTTCTGAAATTACCACTGCGGCCAAAAAATCATAGGCATTAGTATGTTTTTTTGGCCGCTTATTCGGTATTTCGGAAGAAGTCCACTATAAACCACTAATACAAAGGAGTTTTTATGAACATTTTAGCAAACCTGGCAACAGAGTTTTCCCTAGCCCCATGGCAAGTAGAAAACACCGTCAAGCTCATAGACGACGATAACACAATCCCATTCATAGCCCGCTACCGCAAAGAGATGACCGGCTCTATGGACGACCAACAACTACGTGAGTTATATGACCGCCTACGCTACCTGCGCAACCTTGCAGAGCGTAAAGACCAAGTACTCAAAAGCCTAGAAGAACAAGGCAACCTAACACCAGAGCTTAACGCCCAACTAACCGCCGCCAACACCCTTACAGAGGTAGAAGACATATATCGCCCATATCGCCCCAAGCGCCGTACCCGCGCAACAATTGCCGAAGAAAAAGGCCTGGGTCCCTTGGCAGATATTATATGGGCGCAAGATCTAACAACAGATGTAGAATCCGCCGCTGCCCCATTTATAGACGAATCAAAAGATGTACCAGACATGGCAGCAGCCCTAGCAGGTGCCGCCGACATAATAGCCGAGCGGATTTCGGATGACCCGCAGTGCCGCATAACAGTCCGCAACCTAACCCAGCAAGAAGGCTTTATATCCACAACCCAATCGAAAAAAGCCACAAAAGAAAACGACAAAGCCGGCGTATACGAGATGTACTATGACTTTGTAGAGCCAATAAAGAAAATTGCAGGTCATCGCGTACTGGCCGTCAACCGCGGCGAAAACGAGGACATACTTAAAGTTACTGTAGAAGCCCCAACAGATAAGATTCTAGAAGCATTAAAACGCCAGTTTGTAAAAAACAACCCGCACACCCTCCCCCTAATGGAGGCTGCCCTGGCCGACAGTTATAAACGCCTAGCAGCCCCAGCCATAGAGCGCGAGATACGGTCAGCCCTAACAGAAACCGCAGAAGAAGGCGCAATCAAAGTCTTTGGTGAAAACTTACGGCAACTTCTTATGCAACCCCCAGTAAAAGACCGGATAGTACTGGCCATAGACCCTGGGTACCGTACTGGCTGCAAGCTTGCCGTAGTAGACGAGACAGGCAAGGTATTAGACACCGGTATTGTGTACTGCACAATAGGCAACGAGACATCTTCTGCAAAGAAAACAATGACCAATATGTTGGACCGCCACAGCGCAAACCTGATAGCCATAGGCAACGGCACAGCCTCAAGAGAGACAGAGCACGTAGTAGCACAGATGCTAAAAGAAACCGGAAGCAAAGCCCAATACACCATAGTCAACGAAGCGGGTGCGTCTGTATATTCTGCATCCAAGTTGGCAGCAGAGGAGTTTCCAGAGTACGATGTATCCCTGCGCTCGGCGGCATCTATTGGCCGCCGCCTACAAGACCCGCTTGCAGAGCTGGTTAAAATTGACCCAAAAAGCATGGGTGTCGGGCAATACCAGCACGACATGAACCAAAAACGCTTAAGCGAAACCCTAGCGGGTGTAGTAGAAGACTGCGTAAACACTGTTGGGGTAGATTTAAACACCGCATCACCCAGTCTGCTGTCATATGTAGCAGGTGTAAGCGGCAGTATAGCCAAGAACATCCTGGCCTACCGCGAACAAAAAGGAAAATTTACAAGCAGGAAAGAGCTATTAAAAGTAAAAAGCCTTGGCCCAAAAGCCTATGAACAGTGTGCAGGTTTTATGCGGATACCCGGCGCAGATGACCCACTAGACAACACCGGCGTGCACCCAGAGTCATATGATGTAGCAAAAGCATACCTGTCCCACATAGAAAACAACACAACCCGCCCCACCACAAAAAACCAAGGCCTTAGTATGCTTACACAAGTAGCACAACTCTCTAGCGGCAACAAAAAAACGCCCAGTAAGGGCGAAATCGAAGACATTGCAGGAAAATTGTCTGTAGGCGTACCCACCCTGCATGACATAATAAAAGAACTAGAAAAGCCCGGCCGCGACCCAAGAGAAGACCTACCCCCTACCCTGCTAAGAAGCGATGTACTAGATATGAAAGACCTAACAGAGGGCATGATACTACAAGGCACAATACGCAATGTAATAGACTTTGGGGCATTTGTAGACATAGGCGTGCACCAAGACGGCCTAGTACACATCTCCCAAATATGCGACCGCTATATTAAACACCCGCTAGAGGTCGTGCAAGTTGGCGAAGTGGTTACGGTCAAGGTGCTTTCTGTTGATATGGCCAAGAAGCGGATTGCGCTGTCCATGAAAAACACAGGAAAAGATTCTAAATGATATTTGTTATATCCACCTATTCATAACGAAGAAATTAAACTGTTCTGGGATCGTGCTATTTTCAATTTCCAGGACAACAAGCCACTGTGACAGGTCGGCAGTTCCAAAAAAACCTGGTGGAATAACACGTCTTGTAATTATTACTGTGCCATTTTTAAGTACTGCTTCTACCCTATGGCCAATAGAGCCACTGGGCTCTGTAATATTAAAGACAAAAAGGAATCTGTCTTCAAAAAATGCATCTGTATATTCGCCAAAAATCACATCATTCCTATAATAGGATATTCCTGTGCCGCGGAACCATAACACATAATCACTGTAATGTTCCATATATACATTAAGCTCATCCATTGATGTGATTATCATGGGATACACAAGTGATTCTCTTTCTACAACGCGAGAATGAAATGGAGGCGAACCAGGGCGTTCACTGATTTCGACGAAATCTAATGAACCATATTCGTCTCGAATAGCTTGAATTTGACGTTCCCACAGTGTCCATAATTCTCGGTAGTGTATAAAGAAATTGGGGTCACCCAGTACACATGCGTTTATGAAGACAAAGCGACTATAGGCACAATCATCCAACTTGTATACAGAATAATTTTGATTCAACAACATAGAGCGCTCCCCTTCGGAAGATCGCAGAAAAATTAGAAAATGCCCCCACTCATGGTTCAGAAAAATTTCGCATTCACAATGAGGATGATATAATTCAATAATATCCCGATAATTATAATTGCCTTTGTATGTACCTTGTACAAATAATCGTATTATATCGGGGTCATCGCCCTGATTTTCATATACACGGGCACGCACAATATCCGTAGCTTCGTATGCTAAATGGTCAAAATCTATGGGGGTTGCCGGCGTTGCTTCATCACAGGCAGTTATCATTAGCAATAAAAGCAATAAAATAACAGCAATAGCATGTTTCCTCATTCGATTCATCTCCTTAGCAGTTTGATGCATATTATACCACTCTTACTCTAATACACATATATCCGAGCCTCATATGCCTGCATATCACTAACCAGATGGCGATAGTTACCCATCACAAACACCGCACCCTCCGGGTTAAAACTTTGGGCAATTTCTGCAGTTAAGTTGACTTCGACAAAGATATTCATGTCTTCATGCGTACGGCAATAGCAAAAAATTCTGTCGTCTTCGGCATCCAAAAATTCTAACGCCCCGTAAACACACGTGGGCGTTTTTTTTCGCCATGCGATTAACTTCTGGTAAAACCGCCACACAGATTCGTACACTTCTTGTTGGCGGGTTACTTCGTCCCATTTGAAGTCGCCGTTGCGGGCACCTATTTCGTCACCTTGGTAGATAAAGGGTGTGCCCCTAAGTGTGAGCTGCAATACTGCAAGCATCTTTGCCAGCGGTTCAGCATATTCACCTGACTGATCTACCTTGCTAAGCATACGCGGGTAGTCGTGATTATTAAAAAACAGTGGGTTCCACCCATGTCCGCTGTCTACGTTAAGATGCTTAATATAAAAATCCCTAAGATACATCAAGTCATATGTTTCATCAAAACGGGTCATGCCGGGCGCTTCTAGATGATTATAGTCAAAGGTCATGTCCAGTTCTTCCCTATAAGCGTCTGTGAGGAGCCTGCTGGCCATGGGGCCTACCCCTGGCGTTTCCCCAATTATTATTGCGTTATATGGCATTAGTACATTGTGCCTTAGCTCTAGCAAGTACTCGTGCAGCCTTGGCCCGTAGTAGTACCGCTCTATTCCCACACGGTTCATAAGCTCGCCGATAAGCTCGTCCCCGTCTGGCAGGTTGTCAAATTTGGAAATATAGTTGATACCATCCAGCCTAAACCCGTCCACACCCTTGTATAGCCACCAACGTATTATTTTATGTATTTCGTATCGCAGGGCAGGAGAATCCCAATTCAAATCCATCTGCGTATTGGAAGACAGATGCAGTGCCCATATATCTTGATGAGGGTAGTAACTCCATGCCGGGCTGCCGCATGCCATTGTCCAGTTATTGGGTGGGTTATTGCCTCGGCCTTTCCTAAAAAAATAAAAATCCCGATATGGGGAATTTGCATTGTGCAATGCATCCACAAACCATGGATGCTCGTTGGATGTGTGGTTTACAGCTATGTCCATAATTATTTTTATGCCGTGCTTATGCAAACCTGCAATTAGTGCACTCATGTCACGCATAGTGCCATAATCTTGCATGATTGTAAGATAATCACGTATACCGCTACCGGTGACATTTCCATTACCATCATCGGGCGAGTCATATACGGGGCACAGCCTCACGGCATTTACACCCAGCTCGCGCAGGTAGTCTAGCTTGTTATAAATCCCCTTAATACCTTCGAATGTAAAACTACGTGCATGTACCTGATAAAATATCGCTTCCTTCCACCACGTATGGATTCTTTGAGCGTCCTCGTTACTGGGAGTATCTGGCTCTGAGTTTAATAAATCCAGCACTGTGTTAACAAAGGTTGGGCTTACGCTTCTCTCTGCAAGTCGCTTTAGGCTTTTAAGGCGAAGTTTTTCTACTTTACTAAGCGGCCAGTCTGACCTGCCAAGCTGAAATAAAAGCTTGTCTATTAGATCACGCCCAAGTGGGTGGTTGTATATATCACGGACTTTGCTGTCCAAGCTAAATTGCATAATTTAACTCATGCCTCCTTTCACCAAGGTTTATAGCAAAATCAATGAGAAACGGTCCTCGCCCGAGCCGAATTTGCCAACGCTTCAAGGCAAAATCGGCGTCAGGCGAGACCGATTTCGAATTATTTAGCTTTATTGTACACGCACAGCGCCAAATAAAACCGCATATAATGCTAAAAATATATTACAAATGTAGCAAAAGGAGTCATGCCTATGGAAATCAATGCTATGCCCTTCACTCACAAAACCGGTATCGTCACGCCAAAGCAGTTTGACGATCATATTACGCTGTATCACGGATATGTAGACAAGACAAACGAAATCACACACAAACTAGCAACAGACCCCCAATACGACACTGCAAACGCCACCGCCAGCCACTATCGCGGATGGAAATGCGGCGAGACATACGCCATTAACGGCGTAATTTTACACGAGTTATACTTTCAAAACTTAGGAAACGAAGGCGGTACGCCCGGGCCAAGGATGCAAACATTAATGGAGCGTTATTTTGGCGGGTATGATAAGTGGAAAGAGGATTTTATAGCCTGTGCAAAATCTGCAAGGGGTTGGTGCATATTGGCATACGAACAACGCACCAAGACCTGCCGCAATATCCTGCTAGACACTCACAAAGACGGGCAGATAGTTACGGCTTTCCCTATTATTGTGCTGGATATGTACGAACATGCCTATTTCCTGGATTACGGCACAGATAAAGGTACATACATAAACCGGTTTATAGCCCAGGCAGCCTGGGACGCCATAGAAAAACGCGCCAGTGTAGTTGCATAGTTGTTCTAACATGTATTAACGTGCTAATACGTATTATCATGAAAAAATAAGAAACAGCTCATACTGGGCTGTTTCTTATTTTTTTCCATATACAATTATACAACCCTACATATTGCCAAATATCAACGTTATGTTATCCTATTTTCAAATCCGTGAACACATTGGAAAGGGGACCAACATGCCTAAATTTGGAGCAAGCTTGTACTGCATCAGCCGGCACATAATTAGCGGCACAATAACACCAGAGCAAGGTGTTGAGTGGCTATGCGAAAACGGTGCAGAGGTAATAGAAATAGTACCTTTTGGTTTTGACCCGTTAGTAGACAAAGCAGTAGCCGCCCGCATGAAAGCCGTAGCAGACAAACATAGTATCCCAATAGACAATTACTCTTTAAACGCCAATTTCCTTCACTTATCCCATGACGAATGGGATAAGGAAATTTCAAGAGTAAAAGACCACATAAAAGTAGCACACGAGATGGGCGCAACCACTTTTAGGTGCGATTGCTCTGCCTATAGGCGCGATGCCGAAATGAACAGTATAGAAGCCTTCTACGAAGACCTTCCTACAATTGTAAAATCATATGAAGAATTATGTAATTTTGCTGCCAAGATGGGCATAACCATACTAATAGAAAATCACGGCTTCCACGTAAACGGCAGTGACCGTGTAAGGCATGTAATTAAAAGCGTAAAGGCAAAAAACTTTGGCCATCAGCTAGATGTTGGCAACTATATCTGTGTGGATGACAAACCAGAAATAGCAACAAGAAAAATGATGCAATTTGCCACTACTATTCATATGAAAGATTTCTACGTACGCAACCATAGCCACAACCCTGGGGACGCTACGCAGTTTGATTGCTCTGGTGCGTGGTTCCGCTCCACGGGTGGGCAGTATCTGCGCGGGGCCATTACCGGTCAGGGCGACTTAGACATGCATGACATTATCAAGTGCATTAAGTCCCACAATTTTGACGGCAATATTTATATAGAATATGAAGGCATGGAAGATTGCTACTACGGCACAAAAGTTAGCCTAGACAACGTAAAACGTATCTATGCCGAATGTGGTATTTCAGAAAAAGTCTAACAAATTATACTTAGGAGGTATTAAGCATGAACGCAAAAACATTTGAGTTAGCCAACAAAAATGGTGTCTCCATGACTGTAACCAACTACGGTTGCACTATCATCTCCCTGCGCGTACCCAGCAAAGACGGGAAAACACGGGACATAGTCCACGGGCTAGACAATGCCCATGACTACAGCACTAAGCCCCACCCATATTTTGGAGCCATATGCGGGCGCTTTGCAAACCGTATAGGCAACGCAACGTTTACCATGGATGGCAAAGTGTACAAACTAGATGCCAACGACGGCCCACATCACCTGCATGGCGGGCTTGCTGGCTTTGACAAAAAGCTATGGACAGTAGACGAAGCCACAACAAGCAAACTGGCGCTTTCGCTAGTAAGCCCAGACGGAGACAGTTGGTACCCAGGTGACTTGACCGTACACTGCATCTACCAACTAACCAACGATAACACCCTGCGCATAGACTACCGCGCAACAACCAATACCAAAACCATATGCAATGTCACAAATCACAGCTATTTCAACCTAGAAGGCCACGATGCTAAGGATGTCTATGGGCACGAGATGCAAATCAATGCAGACTATATTACAGCAGTAGACGAAACACTAATACCAACCGGCAAACTTGCAGAAGTAGCCGGTACGCCTTTTGATTTCCGCACTGCCAAGCCCATAGGGCAAGACATAGAAGCGGCAGGTGGGTATGACCATAATTTTGCACTTCGCGCAGTGGGGGTAGCGGCCAGTGTTTACTCACCGGTAAGCGGTATCCGCATGACAGTAAAAACCAATAGCCCAGGTATCCAGCTATACACCGGCAACTTCTTAGATGGTACAGTGCATGGCAAAGGTGTGACATATCAAAAGCACTCTGGTCTATGCTTGGAGACGCAATTCTTCCCAGACGCGATAAATAAACCTGAGTTCCAATCCCCGGTTGTAACGGCGGACAAGCCACAAGAGTTTTATACAGAGTTTACATTCGAGTGGTGATAGATGGAGATTTATATGTATCGGAGATGTGATTAATGGTTAAGAAAGCTATCAGCGCCGAGGGGTTAATCTTCTTGGCGTGTTTTTTGGCCTTTTTTGGTGTTATTGGCAATATGATGGGCGGCACCAACATGCTTAATACCATCATCAATACTTCATATGCATTACTTACAGATACCGTGTTTTACATCATGGCGGTGGCGATTGTGGCCGGGGCAATTTCGGAGTTATTTATGGAGTTTGGTGTTGTATCTATTGCCAATAAACTACTCTCTGGGGTAGTGCGTGTTGTATATGGCATGCCAGGCGCAAGCGTTGTAGGCGTTTTTACAACATACTTATCAGACAACCCGGCCATTCTTACACTTACAGACAACGAAGGATATCAAGCATATTTCAAAAAATACCAGATACCGGCACTTACCAACCTAGGTACGGCTTTTGGGATGGGGCTTATCCTTACCGCTTTTGTTGCGGGTATTACAGGGCCAGACGGGCAAACGTTTTTTTTGCCACTTGTAATAGGCAAGGTTGGTGCGCTTGTAGGTAGTGTGGTAAGTGTTAGGCTAATGTTGCGATACACAGCCAAGGCATTTGGCAAGACCGAAGACGCAGTAACAGGTGACGGCACACAATTTGACATTATAAATTTCCGCACGACCCGTGAAGGCAATGGCTTCAACCGTTTTATGGAAGCGCTTTTAAGCGGTGGGCACCGCGGGGTAAAGATGGGACTAGCCATTGCACCAGGCGTGCTTATCATATGTACTGTGATTTTGATATTAACCAATGGCTCCCCATACTACGGCTTTACCGGTGCTGCCTTTGAAGGTGTTGGGCTTATACCTACTGTGGGCGAGCGGTTGGGTTTTATTATCCGGCCCCTGTTTGGCTTTAGCGATACCAGCGCCATTGCCGTACCGCTGACAGCATTAGGCTCTGCTGGGGCGTCTATGGGGCTTGTGCCTGTACTTATATCAGAAGGGGTCATAGGCCAGCGGGATGTAGCAGTAATTGTTGGTATGATTATGTGCTGGAGTGGGTTTATGAGTACACACCTGGCTATGATGGAGAATTTAGGATTTCCCAAGTTAGCTGGCAAGTCTATCTTGTATCATACGATTGCCGGGGTGTCGGCTGGGATTTCGGCCAATCTTATTTATGGGTTGGTTGAGCTGATTTTCTAGATTGCGGGGCGGCTATACCGCTTTTTGGGAACAAAATATATCCTACTGCGTTTTATCAGTCGTATCGGCACCCAATCAGGGCCCGTATTGGGAAAGCGGATAACAACCATAATAACGTCACAGCCATAACCGGCAGTACAAAAATTTTAAAGAGGAGATTTACATGAAAAAACTATTAACCATTGCAGCACTATTTATACTTGTGCTTGCATTAACCGCCTGCAGCGACAGCCCAGCGCCGCTAATCACACCACACGTACCAGACACAGTACAAGATGACTACGATACAAACGATTATGATGAGTATCATTACGAAGAATATCATAACGATGACTCTACACTAGAATCAGATACCGACTATGAAGGCGATTATGAGTCTGATTTTATCTTAGACGACAACCCATGGGACAATATGCCTGTATTTGGCTCGATGACTGGCACAGTGGTACGTATCGCAACACAATACACAGACCCTCCCTCCTACGCTTTCTATCTTGAAGGCGAAAGCGGAAGCGCTGTTTTGATAACCGACTTTAATACCTTCTTCTTAGGCGAAATACCAGAGGTTGGCGATACAATAACCGGGTTTCATCTTATGACCACATTCATGAGAGCGATATATCCACCACAGTATGATGTATCGGTTATAGTAAACGGTGACTTTGAAAATATAGCAGTAGACCGTTTTGATGACGAACTTATCAGCTATGATGGCAACCTAAGGCTTAATATTGGCGAAGATACCGAAATTATACTGCAAGACGGTGAGCTTTTTGATTGTGAGCTTGCCCATCGCAAGCTGGTTGTACTATTTGATATTTCTACAAGAAGCATCCCTGCACAAACTACCCCAAATAAAATAATTGTATTGTTTGAGCAATTTACCACCGGCCCAGCATTCTTGTGATAGGGCACAGTAAAGCTGTTTTGCTTTAATTGAAGCGAAACAGCATGGGTGTAGGTTACACTCTTATAATTAATAAGCCGCAAACCCAATATGGGTGTTGCGGCTTTTATTTTTGCTTTTATAAGTACAGCAAATTAAATGAGAAACAGTCTGGCCCGAGCCGAAATAGCGGACGCTTCAACGCTTTTTCGGCGACAGGCTGGACTGATTTCGAATTAATTTGCTATAATCAACCCCAGCGTACGACACGGAGGTACATAAATATGCCCAACAGGCCACAAAATCACAACCCCAACAAAAGTAACAGAAGAAGAAATAACCCCAAACGTCCCATATCAAGAAGGACGCAGCGCGTTTTTATGAGATCCCTACTTATAACCATAATAGCAACACTGGCGATAGCAACAACTGTGGTAATGGCGTGGAACAGAGTAATAACCCCACCTGCACCACAAGAAATGGCACATAGGCCAATGCCCCCCATGCAACGCCCAACCAATCCGGACCAAGATACTCCTGATTACCAAGACGACGAACCGGATGTAGAATATGTTTGGCCCGCACCAGAGAGGTTTACAGACGATGATAGGCGCGAATACTTCTGGACTTTCTTAATAATAGGCCTTAACGAGGGGAGAAACGCCAACACTGTAATGGCCGCTTCCTACTGCGGCATAACCAGGGAAGCCCATATCATAAGCATACCCCGCGACGTGGCAATAAGTACAACCCGCCGCGGCCATGCGCAAAAATTGGCATCTTCGTATTTAGCGGGTGCCGGTGGTGGGCGCGGCAGGGCCGGCGGCATTGCCCAGGTACAGATGGATGTAATGAATGTTATAGGATTTATCCCTGACTACTATGTAGTAATCGACTATGATACTTTTTTTACCATAATCGATGCTGTAGATGGTATTTATGTTTATGTGCCTATCCGTATGCGTTATAGCGACCCCTGCCAAAACCTCAACATTGATATCATGCCTGGTTTGCAACATATGGATAGTGCAACGGCTCTTGAATTTTCGCGGTTTAGGCAGGCCAACCGCAACTCTGGTTACCCAAGCTTACCCGATGGCGACATTGGGCGTACCAGGAACCAACAAGCGGTTGTAAACGCAGTTATAAGCCGCTTGCTTACCCCCGCAAGCATATTAAGAATCCCACAATTTGTAGGTATTTTTAACGATAGTGTATACACAAATTTGACTTTTAGTGAGATGATGTTTTTTGCGCTAGAACTTAATCATGTAAGAGGCGCGGACGCATTGTTTACAGATACATTTGTACCGGTACGTACTAGTGGGTTGCCCTATTATCACGAATTTTTGAACCCAGAAAGTGTGCTTGAGCTTATAAATAGCACAATCAACCCCTTTAAAGAGGATATAGAGTTGCGTGACTTGAATATATTTAGATAGTGTTTATGTATTCATGTGAGTATTGTTGAAATGCTTCTATTGCGAAAAATTTTACACTTGGCCTACGCAAAAAAGGTTCAATAAACTTGTCAATTATGTCGAAAATTTCTTTTTCAGTTTTTATATTTAAATGCTTCATCAAGAATATACTGTCTTTCATGTCACTCGTCCCAAAGCGTGCAGAGGCTAGCTTCATTGCAAGTAAACTTTCGGCATCCACGCTATAGACAATTAGGTTTGAATATTTAATGTGGGGGCGGATCGTAAGTTTATCTGTTATAAATGGCTTTACTGCATCATTTAGCCAGTCCGAAGGCAGATCGTAGTCTATTGCCATACTGTTTATTATTTTACGCATATCTGCCGATGGGTGAAAAATAGCATCAATATCACGAGTAGAGTCTCTTGCGTCAAACACTAACGTCAATGCCGCTCCACCATATTGCCATACTGTTTATTATTTTACGCATATCTGCCGTTGGGTGAAAAATGGCATCAATATCACGAGTCGAGTCTCTTGCGTCAAACACTAATGTCAATGCCGCTCCACCAGTTAGCACAATCTCCCCATGTTGGTTTGTGGCAGCTAGGCGATTATTTATTTCAACAAAGTATGAGAGCATTTCGCTTTTTGATAATTCCCGCATAACTATACCCTTCCCATAGCATTAGCGCCAATAAAGAGATTCCTGCTTGCAAACTCGTGTGGGGTATCTTCTAGCAGAAATGCTTGGTATTCCTCGTTCTGTGTGTTATAAGCAAAGTAAGGGGATGGCATTTTATAACTCGAATCATAGACCCATTCAGGAATACGTAACCCATGCTCAACGGCTAACTTATGCGCTAAGCCTGCAAGAAGACATAAATTTAATATACTATCACATTCTGCATTTGGTGGAGATTCTATCATTTGTGCTTTGTTCTGGCTTCGTTTAAACTCATCTATGAAAGTACAAAGCGCAAATGTAAAGTCATCGTGCTGTATTACATCTGATAGATTGTATTTAGGCATGGCGAGCCTCCTTCTTGTTTTGACGGTAGTTATATTATAACGTAAATAAAGCCGATAGCCATGCTTTTATATTCGATTTCTTTCTGAGGCTCTTTAATTGCATACAAACGGTGTCGTATACTCTACTTCGTTGAATAAATTCGTAAACCTATACCCTACTCTATACCCCATGGGTGCAGTGTCCCATGTCAGATGAAGGCTTCCGGTTACGGTAAATGTCTCGCCTTTATGCCAATTAACCTCGTTTACACTTTTATCAAAGTCCCATTCTAGGGCATATATCGCAATTTTGTCGCCACGCTCTATAGGGTCGTGGCCTTTTTGTATTACGTGGCCGTCGCGGTAGCGTATACCTTTGACCTGGCCCTGGGGTAGGCTGTTGTTGAAAATAATGATTATGTCCCCTTCCCTGCCGTTGATTTGTGCGGGTACGGCATAAAAACGGGTGCGAGATGTTTGCATTATGGGGTACATGGTTATGGGTTGGCCGTTGAGGCTGGGCCACAGTAGGCCTTCGCCGGCGGTGGCGGTTTGAAGTAACCCGGCCATACGGTACCGGTTTTGACTTATTGGCTGCCATAGTGCCAACTCGGACCTTATTGGGTCCATATGCATGGTTGATTTATTTACTAAGCCGTTAAAAAAGTGATGCAGGTACTGTGTGTAGCTGCTGTCCATGTTCAAGTTTGAATAAGTGTTTAGGGATTCTATGCCTTCGGATTTACCGCCGTAGATGTAAAAAGTGCTAAGCCCGTATACTTCTGTGTCGGAGTTGTGGCGGTGATAGACTACGCAACTATCCAAGGTGCGAAGCAGGGCCATTGCCTGGTTTGGGAAAAGGTCAAGCAGTGTAAGGGCCATGTTTCCTATGTCCACCATGTCGCTATAGTTGTCTCTTGGGCTTCCTTCGCCAAAGGTCCTGGTTATACCGCGCCTTGTTGCTAAGTCATTAAAACTTGGGCCTTCTGGTGATTTCATGCTGCTTGAGGCTATGCTCATCAGGCGGCCCATTGCTGCCATTACGGGCTGTATTCTTGCTAAATCTATAACGCTTAGGTTTAATATTTCGTCGCTGTTTGGGCCATAAAAGTCCATAAAAGTGTCTACAATTACTTCGCCCAAAGCAAAACCGTTCATTCTTGGGTTGTGGTTTAGTGCTGATAAAAATACATAGTCCCAGCCGTCCCCTGGCTCTAAGTCTTCGGACGCTATTAGTACGTGGGCATAGTCTGCCGCTATTACAGCCATCTCTATTGTGGCCATTAGGCATGCGTCAAAGCCAAGAAACTCCAGTTTGTTCTTTCTTAGCCCTGCTTCTTCAAAGGCCAACTGCATATCTGCCAAGGTCAGGCTTGCATCCGAAAATTTTTCGTCATGTCCAAAGCCGGCAATAGAGCCGCCGCCATGGTCCCATAATATAAGACCGTATTTTTCTGCTGGGTAATTGTTCATGCCGTAGGATATGAAATCTTTTAGGGTTGAAGGTTTACCCATATTTACCATGCCCAGGCTTGTGACTTCGCTAAGCACACCGTCGGCTGCTTCCCATATTATGCATTCTGTTTCTGGGATTACGGCGTTTTGCCAGCGCTTTGTCCCACCGGTGAGGATTATCACGTTGGCGTTTTTAGTGTCTAGGCCAGATTCCAATATCTCTATAAGGTCTGTGGTGGCGGCACCAAAGTCGCTTTCTAGGTCAGAGCCGTTCATGTATATCATTATTGTGTATGGCTTGATATTAGGGCGTGCAGCGGACGTACATATGGCTATAAACAATACCGCAACTAAAATTGAGGCGTATTTTCTTATATGTTTCATACTTCACACTCCAATTAATAATTTCTTCTAAATAATGTATAATGTCGCAAACTGGCTATGTTTAAGAAAGGGGAATTACCATGACAGACATCACATACGCATCTATCCGCGAGTTGCATGAGGCTTATCGCGAGGGCAAGCTGACTGTTAATGAGGTGGTTGTGGCACATTTGTCGCGGATAGCAGATATCGATTCTTGCGAAGGTGGGTTAAAATCAGTAATTGAAATTAATCCTGATGCATTGTTTACCGCCAAGGCACTTGATAGGAAATTGTACGAAACCAAAGAAATGCCACCGTTGTATGGTATACCCATATTGATTAAGGACAACATAGGCACATATGAACTTCGTACAAGTGCCGGGGCCCTTGCTTTGGCAGATAATTATACAATCGAAGCACCCATAGTTAGGAGCTTGACTGATGCCGGTGCTGTGATATTGGGCAAGGCCAACATGACCGAGTTGGCAAATTACATGACCAGAGATGGTATGCCCAACGGCTACAGTTCCAGAGGCGGCCAGACCTTGTGCCCATACAACCACGAAAAAGACCCTAGCGGCTCTAGCACAGGCTCGGCGGTGGCTGTCGCGGCGGGGCTATGTGTCGCGTCGCTTGGGACAGAAACATCGGGCTCTATCATCTCGCCAGCCGGTGTTAACGGCGTTGTAGGTATAAAGCCAACCATTGGCCTGGTTTCGCGAAACGGGGTTATACCTATTTCCGGCACATTTGACACCGCTGGCCCAATGGCCAGGAACGTAACAGATGCGGCTATAATGCTTGGCATAATTGCTGATAATGGGCGCGATTATACGAAGCACCTTACAGGGGAAAATCTAAGCGGTATCCGTATCGGCTTAAACCGCGCAAAAGAGCTGGCAAACATCCAAGAAGGCGATGAAAAAATAGCCGCGTTTGACAGGTTGTGTGAGTTATTAGAAAATGCCGGTGCAATACTTATAGATAACCTAGAAATGCAGCCACGCTATGACACTAGGATGACCATAATGCACTACGAGTTTAAAGCTTGCATGAACAGTTATTTAAGCCGGCGCTCATTCAGGGCCCAAAAAATCCAGTCTTTGAAAGATATTATAGATTTTAACCAAGCCAATGCCGCCACAGCGTTAAAATACGGCCAAAGTCTGCTTCTGGATGCCCAAAACAAGGCCTCTGGTAACATGACAGAGCCGGCCTACCTTGAAGCACTTATAGAAAGGGAAAAGGCTATCACGGAAATGGAATGCTTGTTTGACAAGCATAATCTAGATGTGCTTTTAGGAAATACGTTTGCATATATTGCGCCGTTTACAGGATTCCCGAGTATGACAATACCCATTGGCCAGCGG
>WQVY01000044.1 GCA_009785605.1 Defluviitaleaceae bacterium
GGCATGATATGTCCAATTTTGCATTGGTTGTGTTAGCGGCTGTTAAGAAGTGATTTTATGGGCGTTTGGCTGGTGGGGTTGATATAATCGCACCAGCCAAATGCCCTTTTATTTTTGACTAGGGTAATTTATACTATGAAATTGCTACAGAGGTGGCATTGGAATAATGAGCAAGCTAAATGATGTCCAATTTGATAAGTCTGAGCTCTTGTTTGTTGGAGAGGGGCAAAATGGAATAATTTATGCTGACAAAAATGGCAAGGCATATAAATTTCCTAAGCATAATCTTGCATTAATTTCCCTCAAGCGTGAAATTGAAATTATTGAGCACATTTCAAATCATGTTTCAGTAAGCGTACCAAATTATGATTCTTCAAATCTACACCGTCCTATCGGAGAAGCATATTGCACGTTTACTTTTATACAAGGCGAAAAATTAACACCTGATATTTACAAGCAGCACAGAAAAAACCTTTCAAAACAGTTACTTCAACTTCTAGATGAAATTCACTCGATCCCCACTGTCGATGAAATGCCGAGATTGAAAATGAGCTTTTTGAATTTATATGAAGAAGCCAAAGAGCTGATTTTCCCATTGCTGGCTGATGACGTGAAGAGCAATGTAATAAAACGGTTTGAACAATTTTTTCAAACCAATAACGGTGTTAATAGCATTGATTGTGATTGCTTTATTCATGGTGACTTTGGAAGCTCAAACATTATTGTGGACAGAAATACAGGAATAATAACTGGCATAATTGACTGGGCCGAAGCAACAATTGACAATCCTGCATTCGACTACTCTTCACTTACATGTGCAGTAGGTGTTCCCGAATGCAAAGCAGATTTATTAAAGTTGAGGCCATCACTATCTTCTCTATTCGAAGCTTCGGAATTTATCCAGTATACTTTTCCATTTCAGGCAGCTATTTTGGGCATAAAAACAAATGATAATGGAGAATTAGCAGACGGGCTTAGTGCTATTAATTGTATCAAGAATTAAAAACATTTACAAAAGAAGAACAGTCCGACCTCATCCGTAAAGAAGGGCTTGAAGTTGAAAATGCTCACTTGCAATTTAGTCATGTGAATCATTTATGGCTTGACACACAAGACTGACAATCTACATTTGTGGGTTGTGCTGTGAAGGGGGTAAATAACGCTATCTGCTTTGGTTTTTATGTTATAATGCAAATCTGTTATCACCAACGATAAATATTTTTTTATGGAGCGAGGTATTTTGTATGGCTACGATAGATGATGTTGTACGGATAATAACCCCCATACTTCAACCAAGCCCCGTTAGGCGCGTTATTTTGTTTGGCTCTTATGCAAAAGGAACAAACAAACCGGACAGCGACATTGACTTGATTATAGACAGCAATGGACAGTTAAAAGGCATTGATTTTTTTTCGTTATCATCTGAGTTAGCGCGAGCGTTGCCTATCGAGGCAGATATATTTGAAATGCGAGAGATAAATCCAAACTCCAATATGTATGATGTTGTAACGAAGGAGGGGGTTGTAATATATGATCGTTAAAGACCTTGCCTGCTTGCAAAGGATGCTGGAATTTTCAAGACGCATACAGCGTCGTGTTTCCAATACAACAGAAGAAACATTTCTTGCAGACGAAAATTTGCAAGACATGGTGTTGTATGCAATAGGTCAAGTTGGCGAAAACGCAAATGCTGTAAGTGATGACATTAAGGAAGCACACCCTAATTTGCTTTGGAACGCAGTAATCGGAATCCGAAATCGTGTGTTTCATTCATATGGTGATATTGATATGACGCTTGTATATGAAGCAGCTGTAGACCACACTCCATTATTAATTCGACAGCTTGAAAGGATATTGGATTGATAACACACAAACTTGCTGAAAAGTAAAATCTAAAGGGCGCACTTATGTGCCACAGCAAGTGTGGTATGTGCGAAAATATATTAGGCGAACATAAAGGAGCATATGATGGCACATCAACCTACTCAAGATTTTTTAGATTGGTTGGAAACATTACCCGAAAAAGAAAGAAAATATGCCTTTGATATGCACAATTTTGTTTTGAGCAAAGACATAAAACCCCGAAAGCCCAATGGCAATAACTTTCAATATTATTTTAAGGGAAGTCGCATTTTATATCTACGTGAAAATAGCTATCTCAAAAGACCTCTTGATATAGCAATACCATACGGGTTAAAGGGAAGTTATGATGATATAGGGTCGTTTGTCACAATATGTGCAAATGAATCAGACAGCCAAAATTTGATTCAATATGTGATTGACAATGCCTGTTATTGCGACCTATGCGGTGGACGGAACGATTGCAATTTTTGGAAAGAGTTCGCAGGTGTAAGACGAAAAATGGCACTTTGCCATTACGATATTTCTAAGTGGAAAGCCCCTCAAACAAAGTCCGATTACACAGACGATGACTTGCATTGGCTGAAAAGACTTGTTGATGTGCGGATTAAACAAATATTATTATCCGTTTGAATGGCGTTCAAAATAAATAATGATGGCAGCGTTATTTACCCCCTTCACAGCACATGTTATGAAGGTTATTTGTCTGATATTGATGGACTTGCAGATTATGAAATCCTTGTTGCTGTAATGCATCTAACGAGTGGGCAAAACCCTCCTGAAGCCTTGCCGCTTATTTGTAGCTTGAGACTACTAGACGATAGCTTGCGACGCTCGACTAAGCACAAATTTACTAATTTTAAATAAAAATTGATAAGAAGGGATGACAATAATGAAAAAACTAGTATCCATCATGGCAGTGATGCTATTAGTGTTGATAGCAAACATGACCGTCTTAGCCGAGCCTGTGAGAGACATGGAGTACATGAACGAAAACAAAGTTGTTATAGCCATTGATGGCACACACTTTATCCCTGGTGTCCATGGCTGGGCCTTTGGCGTTACCAGGCAAATAATAAGGTATCCAAATGGCTCAATCCTAGAGCTTGATGCTGGAGAGGGAAGTTTTACTGCACAGCTACATGACTACACAGGGAGTCTGGTTTTTACAAGAGAAATCTCATTCGAACTGCCCCTCTTTGGCGCTTTTCATAGTGGGGAAGATTATAATTTTGCCTTGTTTGGGCAAAACAATATGGACGAACGGGTAGATATAGAAGTTTTCCGTATCGTAAGGTTTGATAAACAGTGGAACAGAATTGATGATATTAGGCTTTATGGGGGCGTAAGAGATGCATATTTAGGCAGTGGTGCATTTAATTTTGGCGATGTAGCAAGGCCATTTGTTTTTGGTGCGGCACGTCTTGCCAGCTATGGCGACCTGCTGGTGCTTCATATCCCAAGAGAAATGTATCATTGCACATGTGGCAATGGTACCCCTCATAATCATCAGTCGGCCCTGTATATGTTTGTTGATATACCCAATATGTCTGTCATGCCATCCAGATATCATAGGAATACCCCTTGGTTTAGCCATTCCCTTAACCAGTTTCCTATTATGGTGGACGGCTTGCCTACTTTCTTAGACCACGGCACAGCGTTCCCTAGAACCATAGGTGTTTACCAAGTGCGAGAATGGGAAGACAACGTGAGGCGTTACTATGTTATTAGGCCAGATGGTGCAAATTGGCAGGTTCACCCATCACGTTCGCGTAACGATTTCTATGTTTATTCGGGAGGCGGGTTTGATAGGTATCTTCCTCATGAGGTCAGCTACACCCAGGGGCCTAGTGTCAGGTTCGAACGAGGTAGAATGCTGGAAATCCCCAGGGAATCAGGTTCCCAGTTTCGTATTGCTATTGGCGGGTTTGGGGCTTCTTCTGAGTATTTTATTGCATCTGCCGGTATTGCCGCAGGCTTTAGAGATAGCGCCAACCGTCAAAGAGATATATATGTTTTAACCCTGCCACGGGATTTTGAGAGAGATGAAGTTGGCGGCCGGATACGCATTTCTACATTCTATGGGACAGACCGTATTGCATCGGTGCCGGTTATGACCCAGGTTGGCAACGAAAGCTTCGTACTAATGTGGGAAGAATACGCACTGGCCAATAGGGCGTCACTAGGCTTTGTTGTGCAATTTATTGATGGAAGAGGCCAGCCAGACGGTGCATATATACGTTATAACAGCTTTGACGAGATGGTGGCAGCAGTGCTTATGACCGAGTGGTTAGCTGCAACCGAGGAGCTTGCTACTCCAGGGCCATCTGGCTCAGCACAAACAGTTATGAGATTTGCCATTGGCAGCACCAGGTACTATGTAAATGGCGAAAGACACACAATGGAAGCTGCACCGTTTATGTCAGAGGGAAGGACAATGGTACCCCTTCGTGTAATTGCAGAAGCCCTTGGGGCAACAGATTTAGACATGACAGGAGGCGTGATTACGTTTAGTCTTGAGGGTCGCGCTTTTACTATGACAGTAGGGCAGCCACTTCCGGGGAACATGGGTGAGCCTGTTATTATTGCGGGCCGTACCTTTGTACCATTGCGGTATATAATAGAAGAAATGGGTGCCGCCACCCGCTGGGATAGTGCTGCTCGCGCAGCTTATGTATATGTGGATTAATGTTTATTAACGCATTTGGGGCTGGCTCAGGTTTTTTATTCCTGTGACAGCCCCCTTTAGCGGGTTTTTGTTCATCTTTACAACCTATTCTCATCCACCCATTTCTTAGCATCCGCTACAGCTTGGTCGGACGCTATACCCGCTTTTGTTGACGGGTCGTGCCCACCAGAGTCGTCTGCCAGGGCCAGTGTCTCAAACAGTGGAGTGTCGTATTTTTGGTTAACTCCGGTCGAGTATTGTTGCAGCCCTTGATTTGTTGGTATAGGGTTGTTTTTTTTTGGTTTCATATATGCCTCCTGATACTAATCTATATTTATACTCACACTTTGTAGTATTTGCGGCTTTGGAGTATACTATGTACATAACGAAAAACGGCTTAAAGCCGCCGATTTTCCACTCGGTTATCAACGTGATTTTCTGAGATTCATATTAGGAGGCTAACATGGGTAAGTTTCTTGACTTAGCGGCAAAGCGCCGCATTTTTTTTGACGGGGCAATGGGTACAGAGCTACAAAAGCGCGGGCTCAACCAAGACCCGGCTATACTTAACCTGACCTCCGGTGAAGTAATAATTGATATCCACCGCAGTTATCTAGAGGCGGGGGCAAATATTATAACCGCCAACACATTTGGCGCGTACAGCCACAAATACGATAATGCCGCCAATATGATAAAGGCTGCGATGGACAATGCACGTGCAGCTATAGCACAAAACAGCCACGCCTGGTTAGCTCTTGATCTAGGCCCGACAGGCCTAATGTTAGAGCCATATGGCGACACCACACCAGAAGAATGCTACAAGATATTTGAAGAAGCCGTACAGCAAGGTACGGCATGCGGCGCAGACTTAATTTTAATTGAGACTATGATGGACTTAGCCGAGCTGGAGCTTGCAATTACCGCCGCTAAACAAACCGGCCTGCCCGTGTTTGCCACCATGTCCTTCGACAAAAACGGCAGGACAATGATGGGCGTGTCCTTGGATGATATGGCAACCTCCCTTGAAGCGCTGGGCGTGGACGCTATTGGCATGAACTGCGGTTTTGGCCCGGATGTATATGTAGAGCTGGCGGCACAACTAGCAAGTATTACAAAGCTGCCAATAATAGTACAGCCCAACGCCGGTATGCCGCTACCTGCAGAGCCTGACCCTGCCCGGCCCGGGGAGTTTTTACCTGCACGCTATAGCCTGTCTGCCAGTGAATTTGCAAAGGCGATGGCCGCAATAGATGCCGCTATACTGGGTGGCTGCTGTGGGACAAGCCCTGAGCATATTGCCGCTATTGCACGGTTATAATGAGTAATAAACCTTTATCATTTGTATCAAAACCGGTCTATTAAAAGGGGGGCTCTATGATATCCATATTTGGCATAATATCTATAGTGGTTGCCCTTTTTAGTGTAGCCATTATTGTGCTGCACAATAGGCTAATGGCTAAGCGCACCCCTGTAGATTCGTATTTTACTCAACTAGAAACTCTGGTCCGCGACAGGATAGAGCACTTATGCCACGCAAGCACCCCAGATGCCGAGCTGCATACCCTTTGTATCCAGTACGTAGATATGGATATAGAAAGCATGATAAGAGCCCTGCCGGATATAGAACATGCCCACGAAGCAAATTTACAAGCAAGCGATGATGCCATACCCGCCATACATGAAACTATAATTGAAACTATAAACGAAACTATCGAAGCTCTAAACCAAGCCATAAATGAGTACAACAGCCTCATAACCGGTAATATACTCATGAGGCTAATGGCGCAAGCCCTGGCGCTTACTGTGCTTGCTAATTATCCCCCTATACGCCCATAATGCGCCTTACAAGCGCAAGCACCAACCTCACTGGCAAAGGCTCAAAACGCTTTGCCACTTTTTTTAGCTCTTTGCGGATAGGTATGTTCTGCGGGCAAATCTTTTCACATTTTCCACAGCCGTTGCATAGGCGTGGGCTGTTTGGGTTTTTTGTCATAACAGCGGTGCTTGTTGCGTAAAGGGTAAGCCCTTTGCTATAGCCTTGCAGGTAGCTTGTATTGTATACAGACAGGCAAGCCGGGATGTTTATCCCCTTGGGGCATGGCAAGCAATAGTTGCAAGCGGTGCAATTTATCTTGTATGATTTTTTAAAGAGCTCAACCACATTTACATATACAGCCAGTTCGTCTTGGCTTAAGGGTCTAAATATATCTACACTGCGCAGGTTACTCTCCAGTATTTGCGTGTTCTTCATGCCGCTTACGACAACTGTTACCTCAGGATGGTTCCACAGCCACCAAAGCGCCCAGTCTGCTGGGGTAAGGGTCGTGTCCAATTTTGCAAACATATCTACGGCTTGCTTGGGCAAACTTGTGGCAAGCTGCCCGCCAAGCAGCGGCTCCATTATCATTACCGCAACACCTTTTTCGGCAGCGGCGTGTAGGCCGGCTTTGCCAGCTTGGTAATTCTCGTCATAATAGTTGTACTGTATCATGGTAAACGCCCATGGGTACGCGTCAAGTATCTTAAGAAACTCGACACTAGAACCATGGAACGAAAATCCAACCTGATGTATCTTGCCCGCTTTCACTTTCCCGGCCAGCCATGACTCTATGCCCATTGTTAATAGTCTTTCCCACGCAGTAAAGTCTGGTAGGCTGTGTATGAAGTAATAGTCTATATAATCTGTCTTAAGACGGCGCAATTGCTCGTCAAAATACTTGTCAAAGTCACCAGCGCTTTTGCAGAACATGACGGGCAGCTTAGTAGCTATAAAAACATCCTTCCGCTTATCGTGCTTTGCAAGGATATCGCCAAGCGTCGCCTCGCTGCCTGGGTAGATGTATGCAGTGTCAAAAAAGTTTACCCCGCCATCAATTGCAGCCAATATCATGCGCTCTGTTTCGCTTTTGTCGCGTGGGAAGCGCATACATCCCATCCCCAAAGCGGAAAGTTTATTGCCGGCCATGTCTACGCGATATTTCATGTTAATCTCCATTCTGAGGCTTTAGCACAACGCTGGCAGTGAAAGTTTGCGTCGCAAACTTCCACACTGTGCCTCCTTTTTAGCCTTTACAACAAAACACATATGCAGGCGGTACGTTGCGTATCTCTCTTGTGACGGCAATATTGGCGAAGTACTGCTTTATAAAGTCACGCTTAAGCAGCGTGTACTGGAAAGTTATAAAGCTGCCGCCCGGCCTTAGAAAATTCTTTGTTTGGGTCATTATGTTAGCAGAAACCGCTTGCGGTAGACTTGCAAAAGGAAGGCCCGAGATTATATAGTCCGCAACACTTACATTGTGCATTTGCAGATACTTGCCTATATGCTCTGCAGAGTCGTTTACTACATAAAGATTTGCCTCGTTAGCGTATTTTTCATTCAAAAGGTTGTAAAACTGCTGATTATTTTCGAAGAGTATAACAACTGTGTCGGGTTTTCTTAGCTTCAAGATATTTTCTGTAAACACGCCGGTACCTGCCCCATACTCTACTATACATTGGGCATTATTAAAGTCGATGTTACTGGTCATCTTGTCCGCCAAAAATTTCGAACTTGGCAAGACTGCGCCAACAGTGCGTGGCTTGGTAATGTATTGCCTTATGAAAGATAAACCGCTCAAAAATGGCATGTGGTTGCTCCTTTGCAATGCGTTGTACACAAATTATAGCACTATAGCAAAATAATTCGAAATCTATCTCGCTTGTCGCCAATTTTGCATTTATAACCCATTTTCACTCATTCATGAGTCTAGGAATATAATTTTCTAGAAAATAATTTAGCATTTCAGCTTTAGAAGCTGTATTCAACTCTGACAATGGTGACTTTTCGCGACAGATTTTTGACAATTGAGGCGGCTCTGACGCGGCTTGCCATTAAGGCAAGCAAGGAGGGGGCAACGAAAAGTGGCAAAAATCTGACCGAAAAGGCGCCGTTGGCGGGGTTGAATACAGCTTCTTATGTAGGGGAGGCAACGCATTATGAACAGTGGCACGCATTTGCAATTCCAGTACGGCACATGGACACCCACCTTGCAAATTGGCAATGGCATCATCCAAGGCCAATACCGCGACCAGGTTGGGCACTGGACAAGAGTAGGGCACCAGGTTTATGTAAACGGCTTCTTTAGGCTCAGCTATACAGAGGCACAAGTAGAAGACGCACTACGAAGAAATACAACTGTACAAGAAATACGTATTGGTACATTGCCGTACGAAGCCAATAGCAGCTCGTCAGTTTTTAATCTTGTTGTATCTGGTACCCCTTTTACAAGAAATATAAGGCCGGGGGAGATAGATGTATTGGCCACTGGCGCAAGAAGCATCTGGGGTAGCCCAAGGCTGCGCGTATTTTATAACGAGCGCATCTTAACAAGAAGCGTAAACAGCACTAACAGAATACCCCTAGCATCAGATTTGACTATAGAGGACTTGCGGCCATCTACCAACGGGGCCATTGCAGAAATAAGGGTCTCTGGGACGTATACCGCATTCCCGGACTTGTCTTCAACTGACCCAGTAAATACGCCGCCGCCGGTAATTATACAGCCGCCAATAACAGTACCAGAGCCCCCATCCCCGCCGCCTCAGCCACCCCATGACATATGGCCACAATATCCTGGGGTTGTACTGCGGCGGGGTATGCAAGGGCCAAGTATCAAACAAGTGCAAGAAAGGTTAAATATCCTAGGTGCCACCCCGCAGCTAGTAAATGACGGTATCTTCGGCCCACTGACAGAGGCAGCGGTGCTAGCCTTCCAAGAACAACGCAACTTAAATGCAGATGGCATTGTTGGTGTTATAACATGGGATGAGTTGTTTAGAGCCTAAGATGTGTGACAGGGCGATATATAAATTATATCGCCCGCCTGGCAAGTACCGGCTTGTTAATCATATAAATACCCAACGCCAACACAATACAAGCCGCTACTTGCAGCACAGCTACATCATGAAAAATAATTAAGTTAAAAAACCATACCAGCGCCCTGCGCAACACAGGGATAGGCGTAAACACAGATATGATGGCAATAAGCGCCACATCTGCAACCCAGCCATACCACTTTACCTGTATAGCAGTAAGCGTATGCACAAATGCAGAAATCAAAAACAAAAGCGCAAATTGCTGCAAAAATGCAAGCAACATACCGTTACCAGCCCAGCCAAAAACCTCCACAAGATTAGCGACACCACCAATGTGCCCAGGCTCGCTCATGACAAACGCACCCGGCTCGAAAGGGTGAAAGGGATGGAAATGCCCTGCGCGTATAACAGGCCGGTCAATTGCATAAAAAATTACAATATTTGCAAGCGACACAATAGCAGCCAAGACACTATATGCCATTAAGCTACCCCAAAAAAAATTTTCACGTTTGCCGCCAAGGTTGATAACCCTGCGGAAGTTTCTTGCTGGTATAAATATCGCAGCCAAAAGTGGTAGCAGCCACAAGAAATTACCAACACTTATAAGCGACTGAAAGTTCACATCCATACCGGCCTGCCCAAGGATTACAAACACCAACATCTGTACCGCTATAATCCCCGCCAATATGCCTGTAAGTACATACGGCACTTGCAAGTGCCTAAGGTTTGTTTTTGCCAAGTTGATAGTTGTTTTACACATGGCTGTTACCTCCCACGATATTAATAAAAAAGTCTTGCAAACTCATACGGTCTACTGTCACACCTTGGGGTGGTGTAATCCTGTTATCGTAGATATGTGCCGCTATAAGGCTGCCTACCTCTGTCCTGCCAATGCAGTTGAGGCTACCAAGCAAAGGGTTAATTACATCTGCAGCACCAGAAAGTGTATAGGCTTTTTCGTCTATATCATCTATGCTGGCCTCTAGTAGTAGTTTGCCTTTATCTATGATTATTAAATTTTCTGTCACTTTTGCTATCTCATCTATCAAGTGTGTGGACACGATTAGCACACGGGGGTGCTGGCGATAGCTCTCTAATAACAAAGTGTTAAAGTGGCTGCGCATGATTGCGTCAAAACCTAGTGTTGGCTCATCTAGTAATATGACTTTTGACTTGTTGGCCAAGGTGATAATCGCCGTTAGCATGGTTTTCATGCCAAAGGACAGGTGCTTGAAGCGCTTACTGGTGTTGAGCTCAAACCTATGTGCCATCTCCAAAGCAAAGTCCCGGTCAAAGTCAGGTTGGAGTTTCGCTGCCGTGTCAATCAGCGATGCTACCCGTGCGTTAAACTGCACGCTGCCACTCTCGATGTAGTTGACGCATTCTGGCATCTTGCCTGGGGATACTCTTTGCCCGTTTATGGTTATTTCCCCGCCTGTGTATGGGATATGCCCGGCCAGGGTTTTCATGAATGTTGTTTTGCCAGCCCCGTTCCTGCCTAGTAGGCAGTAAATGCCGCTTTGCGGGATTTCTAGGTTTATACGGTCCATTGCGGTGGTGTTACCGTATTGTTTTGTTGCGTTTTTGATTTTAATCATAAATTGTGTAAGCCTCCTTTGTTGGCGATATAGCAAAATGGTGGTTATAGGTTAATTAGCAACAGCTTTGCTTGTGATTAGATTTATAAGTTCTTCCAACGAGAGGCCCAGGGTAGTGGCCTCCGCGAGTAGTGCGTCAATGGTCTGGTTTAGAAATGCGTCTTTGCGCCGCTTGGTTATTGTCTCTTTTGCCCCTTCTGCCACGCACATACCTATACCCCTTTTTTTGTAGAGGATACCGGCATCTGTAAGCTTGCCAACGGCCTTTACCGCTGTTGCATGGTTTACAGCATAAAACTTGGCAATGTTGGTTGTAGAAATAATAAGCTCGTGGGCCTGATACACACCAGTTATGATGTCGCTTTCGATTCTTTCCATGATTTGCAAAAATATGGGTTGGCTGTCGTTCAATCTCATCACCTCTGTTACGCTGTGCCTAAGTGAGTAACCATACCACTTAACCGGTTAATGACATAACTAATTAACCAGATAATACACAACGTACACATGCGCTGTCAATAGCCATAAGCAAAAATTAAAGGTACAAGTTATTTTTTTATGTAATGTCATGCTATAATTGCGGCATATTCATATCAAATATTTATACATTTGGAGGCCAGTATGATTAGAGACAAGCTACTTATTGCGTTTGACGGTACCAATGCCGCAGGCAAGACAACCTTGATTTATTCCGTAGCATCACGTCTAAAAGAGCAAGGGCTCAACTGCGAGGTATTGGTAGAGCCCGCACGCAACAGCCCCACCGCAGACGCTATTTTGCTATACAACCAAGGCAGCTTTGACATGCCCGCCCAGCTAGAGCTGTTTGCGCTGCACATAGTACAATGTGTAAGGGCAACCAAAAACAGTACACTAATCATTTCCGACAGGACCCCCATCAGCACAATGGCATACAACGACATGCTAATTACAAACAGGACCAAGCACGAAGAAGACCTAATAAACGTAGCAGAATCTTTTACAGATGTATGGACATCTTATTACGATATCATTTTTTATTGCCAGGACTATTTTGTATCTACACAAGAAGATGACAAGATAAGAAAAGGTGACGACGAGTTCCAAAAAACCCTAGACGCAAAAACAAGGCAGTTGTACGAGAAGGCCGGCGCAAACCTAGTATATATCCCCAAAGGGCTGTCACTCACCGAAAGGACAGATTTTGTCATTAACGAGCTCAAAAAAGCCCGCGGTCTTTAATTAAAATTATTGGCTAAGAAGCTGTATTCATAACCATGATGAATACAGCTTCTTAGTATAGCCAACACATACAAGGAGGGACAGTATGGTTGTAAACATAGCAAACCATGGCGGCTCTATAGTCTGGGATGGTATATATTATTTTGCACCATGTGACTATCCCAATATATGTGACTGGGAATTGAAAAATATCATTTTATTTTTCGAATACGAAAAAAAGCACAACAGGAAGACAGAGATAGTATGTGACAACAATGACATTGTAACCAAGGTAAATTATGCATTAGCCAACCCGTTTTTGTACATACATACACCCAAACCAAGTTTGATTACCGTGCCTGTATGTACCAGTTGCAAACAAGGCGGATGCAGAACAGACTACCTTTGCCATACAACAGAAATTAAATTTTTAGAGCCCATATTCAAAAGCGGCAAGCTGCTATCTGCAGTCAATGCAAGAAATAAAACAGCCAAAGAGCTGTCTGTAGAGCCAAGAAATGCAGCAAAAGACACGCCAGACTATTTCGACTATGTCATGTTTACATGGGGCAACTGCTTTGCTGGCGACAATATAGTCATGGAAAGGATGCTAAACCGTAGCCCCAACCAGCATGACCTAAGCGTTGGCTTTATGCCAGGGGCACGTTTTTATTTCCGGTATGAGGAAATAGTCAACCACAGCGGTTATGTAAATGACGGGCATCACGCAGCAAAAATAAAGCATGAGCTCTCGTTATTAGACTACCTACACTGCTGCATCATCCCAGAATCACACAAAGCCGCCTACGAAAAAATTGTCCCCCACAACCTTGCAGACAGAACATTTTATGTAAAAAACAATTGTAAAGACATTTGGGAATGGTCAGAAAAAGTTTATGACTTTGTCCTTAGTTATAACAGAAGCAACATGCATATAGGAGGCGGGATTAATGAAACAAAAAATAATTGATTTCCTACTCAGTAATGCAGACCCATCTATAGTCTTGCGTGTAAAAAAAGAAGTGTTGAATGGTATTACAGAAAAAGAAAATGATGCATTACTAGACAAAATAATTTCTCAAAAGAATGTCCAGTTAGTTACTCAGGCTCAAAAGCCCGATGGTTGGATTGGCAATGCATTCCATGGCTCAAGCCCGTCAGAAGGTGCTGGTATGCTTGATAATATGGAAGTTGGCTTGCGCTTTTTAGCAGAAAAGGGCTTACCACCGCACAACACAGTTATATCAAAAGCAGTACATGCATTTTTACTAGACGAGCCTTTCCACAACGAATGCAGAACCAATGCCCCTGCGGATGACTATACAGTTACGGCGCTAGGGCTGTTTCATATACGCAGCTCAATTATTATCAGAGCCGGATACGAATATATGTTGCCCAAAAATGATTATATAGACCTAAAACATGATATAAATCATTCGCTCATGACATTTGCCAATGTGTTGGATTATTCAAACCTGGACCATGTGATTGATGCAAGCAAAAAGAAGCTCAGCTTCAAACAAGGTGTATGTTGGCCATGCAGCTATGACCTTCGTATGCTTGCACATAGCCATAGCTGGCGAGCCAATAAAAATGTTTCATTATTGGCTGCGGCCCTCAACAAGCTGTTTTCGTTTGAGCATGACCGTGAAAAGATGGTTTACACAAAAGTAAAAAGCTTTTACAAGGCGCCCTGCTTAGCTTTTATTCACAACCAAATATATTGCCTTGGCTTGATGGACGAAAACTATGTTAATTTCGACCTAATGGAGTTGTTTGCGCGTTGCGGAGTTGTGAGGCAGGTTGACTTTTTAAATAGCAAATACGAATACCTGCTATCGTTGGTTAACGATGACCTAACAATAAACTACAAAACTACCTCGCGAGAGCGAGATTGGGGCCCATATGGCGGTTTTGCGCTCGAAGAAGATTGGAAAACAAAGACTCGCAAACAATGCGATTTATTGTTTAGAGTTTTAATGATTATGCATTATGCCGAAGGCAATACCGCTAAAACCTAAAACGGGAAAACCAGCGGCAACACAAGCATTATCACAATCCCCACAATAAGCTGAAGCGGGATACCCACTTTCATATAATCAAGAAATGAATATTTCCCAGCCACCATAACCATTGCGTTGGGGGGAGTTGACACAGGGGTAGAAAAGGACATGCTTGCCGCATATGTGACCGCCATAACAAAAGGCAATGGGCTAACCCCAACCTCCCCGGCCGCCAGCACAGCCACCGGCAAGAACAAGACCGCCGTGGCTGTATTGCTAATAAACACCCCAAAAATAGAAGTCATTACATAAAGCCCAGCCATGACTGCAATAGGCCCCGCCCCGCCCAAGGCAGATGTGATACCGTCTGCCATAAAAGCAACGCCGCCGGTATTTTCTAGTGCTGTAGCCATAGGCAGCATACAAGCAATGAGTATGACAATGTTCCAGTTAACCGCACGGTAGGCTTGGTCTGTACTACGGACACTGCGCGTCAGAATCATGAGTAGCCCAGCAATGAGTATAGTAATAACCGCCGGTACCCATTCAAAGACCAGCATAACTATCATCAACAATAAGACAGCACCAGACAAAACAGCGCGTATTGGTTTGAATGCCGTCTCCGGGTCGGTTGTTTCGCGGCATATAACTACTAAGTCACTTTTTTCTTTGGCCAAAAGGTCCAGGTCCTTCCACTTGCCATAAACCAGTATAGCATCGCCGTACTGGAATTGGTCTTGCACCGAAGGGAGCTTGGCGCTTCTGTTACGGGGTTTTATTGATAAAACTGTAAGCCCGTATTTGTCCCTAAAATGGATATCTTTTAACGACTGGTTAATAAGGTTGGATTGTGGTGTTAGGATAACTTCGGCGATATTTTCGTCTTGGATATGCAAGCCTTCTACTAAGTCACGCGAGATAGATTCTAGCCCTACATCTTTCAAAAACTCTTGCAAAGGTGCAGTGTCTGCATACAGCAGCAAAATATCTTCGGCCTCTAGCATGTAGCCAGGCTCTGCCAGCGTTTGCGTAAAGCCAGTGCCAGACAAAAATGATAGTGTCTTTGGTGTTGCTTTTTTCCGTATTTTGAGGACTGTAATATTATGCTTGCTGGGCCACATAAGCTCTTTTAACGTCTTGCCGGCAATTGCGTGCCCGGCAGGTACTTGTACATAATGTAGATTTTCGTCTATACGATACTGGCGTAGTAGCTCGGATACGTTTATTGTGTCAGCGACTCGTGATTTCCCTTCATAGGGCGGCTTGTCAAGCAGCTTGCGCCCAACAAACCACATATAAACAATGCCTGTAAAAAGGATGACAAGCCCCACAGGCGTAAAATCAAAAAATGATAGACCATCAAACCCATGGTTGATAAGGGCATCCCTTGCAAGCAAGTTAGGGGCGGTGCCAATAAGCGTAAGCGTGCCGCCCATGCTTGCACCAAAGGCCAAAGGCATTAGCAGCTTGCCCGGGTGTATGTTAAGCTTCATGCTTAGACTTACAACAACAGGCATGAGTATGGCCACAGTGCCGGTATTGCTAATAAAACTGCCAAGTATCGCAACCAAAAGCTGCACAAAAAGCAACAGCTTAAACTCGCTATTGCCCGTAAGCCTTACAAGCAAATTACCCGCTTTTGCAGCAAGGCCCGTCTGGGAAATGCCCTCCCCCACAATAAACAATACCGCCAGCATGACTACAACCGTGCTAGAAAAACCAGCCAACGCTTCCGGTACCGTTATAACCCCTGTAAGAAAAAGTGCTAGTAACGAGCATAAAGATACCAAGTCAGAGCGGAACTTGGGTATGGCAAAGCATATGGTTGTAACTAATAAGATTATAAAGACTAGTTCCATTTCACCTAGCATATGTTGTGGCTCATCCTTTCTGTCCGTTATATTATTCCCATCATGATGCGCCGCATGCGGCTGTTTCGACTAAATATAATACCATTATATCACAGTAGTATTTTAGGGAGGCTATCACATTTTATTCACATAAAGTTCTTTAAAATTGTTGAGATATAATTGATTAGATGTTTGACAAGGGGCTGGGGAAGTAAATCCATTGAAAATGCAGACAATGTGGCAGTTATTATATTTATGTTATAATCGCCAAAATTACAACAGTCACACTAACTTGATTTATTATGGGAGAGACAAATATGCTTATCATAGAAACTGACAGACTTATGTTGCGTGAATTTACGATTCAAGATTTACCTGCAACAAGAGAAATCGTTTGTGATGAGCAGACTATGTATGCTTTTGATGGTGCTTGGAACGATGAGAAAAATCGCCAAGGGATTGAAAAACAAATCAAAAGTTACCACGAAAATGGGTTTGGACGCTGGGCGGTCGTACTGAAAGAGACGAGTCAAGTTATTGGTATATGTGGGCCAATGTGGCTTGATGCTAATAACGATAGGGTTCTTGAAATTGGTTATCTGTTCAATCGTAAGTTTTGGCATAAAGGTTATGCTACAGAAGCCGCCATTGCTTGCAAAAGATATGTTTTTGACACGTTGAGTTTTAATGAAGTATTTTCGATTATTAGGGATAATAACTACGCTGCGATGAATGTTGCAATTAAAAATGGTATGTTTGTACGTGGACGATATAAAGATGAAGGAGATACGTATTATAGTTATATATTCTCAGTTGAAAATAATTAAGAAATTTCACTGATAGCAGTTAATAACTATGAATCTTTTTGTTTCTACTGCGATAGGTACGGAAGCCCACGGCAAGGCACACTGCACCGGTTTGCCGGTGTATAAGTGCGCCCCTTGCCCTGTTGGTGAATTTAGAGGAGGAAAAATATGTATGCTGTAAAGGCAATTTATGATGGTGTTAATTTCAAACCAAGGCATCCTATTTCTGTGAGCGGGAAATACGAAGTAGTTATTACATTCCTTGAACCGGTGAAAGAAGAGACTACTAACACGGAACAAGCAAAAAAACATCTCCGTTCTGAATTTATAGGAAGCTGGAAAGATAAAATTTGGATGTCCGAAGATTTCAACGAGCCCCTGGACGAAATGAAGGAGTACATGGAATGAGATATTTGATTGATACCCATGTTGTTATTTGGCTAGCAATTAACTCCTCTGAATTGCCGGAAGGAATAAGGGAGTTAATTGAAAACCCTGAAAACGATATATACATTAGCTCTGCCTCTCTCTGGGAGATAGCCATAAAAATGAATTTGGGTAAATTGGATTTGAAGCGACCGCTTGACAAACTATTGTCCGATATAAAGACCTATGGCTTTAATGTTTTGCAAGTAGAGGACGAATATCTGTGTAATATTATAACGCTTCCTTACATCCACAAAGACCCATTCGACCGATTAATAATTTCTACTGCCTTGGTGGAGGGTTTAGTTATCATTACAATAGACGAAAATATCCAAAAGTATGATGTGCATTGGATTTGGTGACATTTTCAAGGGACTTATTTCTCAAGCCCCTTAATTGCATAGTAATTGATACAAAAAAGCCCACTATCAAGACATAAGGGGCCTTAAAACTACCATATTATTTTTAACACAGTAACATAAAGCGTTTTCGGGGGTAGCTATGCCTACACCTTTAAAATCTACACTTATCTTACAGGCCAATACCATCCTAGTCTCCATATATTCCAGCGCGTATTGGAATCCATTGCACGCGGGTGTCTCCGAATAGTGCCATTATACCACGCGGTTTCAAAGGCCGCACTCCTGCGGGCCTCCCCATAAAGTACAATAAAATGTTCAATGAGCAGGAGTATACATCTAAAACTTCCTCAAAATCGTCGAGATTTATTGCATAGCATGGCATATAATAATTTTACTTCCGGGAGCTACATTTGAATGGAGCGTAGATACATTGGATTATACGATGAATGTATGCCATATTGCTGCATGGGTTGAAATCAACATCAGGCGCAAAGTTGATTATACAAAAATGGAAAAGGTCATTGGATATTCGTATCACCATATCCGTGACTTTTTTAAGCAAGCCACTGCAATATCACTGTCACGTTATATTCTTGCACGGCAGGTAGCCAACGCAGCATTTGAAATCCGTCATAGCAAAAAAACCATATCTATGATTGCAGATGAGTTGGATTTTTCCAATATCGACACATTCACACGGGTTTTCACGCGTGTTACGGATTTAACGCCGGTGCAGTTCAAAAAATCTGACTTTGATTGCGGGCGGCAAATTATTTGCCCTGGTGTTTATGCGCCTGTCATCCTCGACCACCCTAATCCAATGTTTACACTCCAACATCTAAAGGAGGTAAACGCGATGAGCGAAATGAAAAAAACCGCCGATAGTTGCATACTTTACGGTGTACCCAAGGTGTACGCTGGACGGGAAGCAGACGGTGACAAACAGACCTTACCGTTCCCCATGTGTGTGCAATCTGTGCTTAACTATATGGGGCAAAACATAAGCTATGCGGAGCTTGTGGCATACTCTGGCGAGGCGTTCCGCCAGCGGTGGGAGTGTAATGGCTGGAGCCCTGCTGCCATAGACCCACGTTTTATATACGAGCGCCCGTTGGAAGCCTACGAGCGTGCGTTTAACGGCGCAGGGCGAAAATTTACCCTTTCTGTGGATAGCGAGGATAAAAAGGCCATCATCAAAGACGATGCAATAGCACTGATAAAAGCAGAGCTGGATTGCGGCCGCCCTGTGCTTGCACTGGGTGTTGTGGGGCCGCCAGAGGCTTGCATCATCACAGGATATAAAGACGGCGGCGAAACAGTACTAGGTTGGAGCATGTTCCAAGATAGCCCCTGGAACAACGGCTGTGAAACAGACGAAACTGGGTACTTCATCAAAAAAGAATGGTGGAATAGCACCGAAGGCATCATAGCCATAGGCGAAGAAATAGGCGAACGCACACCAGATTTACAAGTGCTGGAAAACGCACTAAGGCTAATGACTGCCGAGCATATAAGCACCTACGACGGGACATACCCCATATATGGCTCGCAAAAAGCATATGAAATGTGGGCACAAGCCCTGGAAACAGACGATTTTAACCTTGGCGGTGCCCAAATGGGGCACAAAGATGCAGAACGCATGGCAGGCGAAGGGCGGCATTATGCCGCTATATATATGGAAATATTTGCGGCCAAGCATCCAAACCTATCCGCAACTGCCAATGCATGTGCGAAGATATTTAAAACTATTTCAGATTGCATACACAAAATCACAAAGCTGCGTGAAACACAGGGGCTAGAAAACAAAAATGCAAGAACGCAAATGGCAAGACTAATACGGCAAGCGGCAAAACATGAAAGTGACGCGTGTGCAATATTGGTGGATATCATTGCACAAATAGGTGGGTATTGCCGCGAGGGCACCGCAATGTACAACGAAGAAGAATTTTTTGCATATCTGGCAGATAATAAAAGAAGCAATGTCCATGAATATAGCCGCTACTTGGATGAGTTGTTCTCCTTAGCAAATGGCGCTCTATTAACACACGAGACTATCAGCGCATTTATGGACAATGTACGAAAAAAAGGCGGCGGGCTGGGTATAGGGGCAACAAACATAGCACACAAAGCGCTAAGCGACTATGCCGACTATACCGCATCCACAGGAAATCACGAATTTGCCTACGCATTCGAACAATATGTAAGAAAAGCCTTTGAAGAACCTGTGCGCAAAAAAATGGGCGAGTTCAAAAGCAACATCGCCTATATACCTGCCGATACGAAGATACACCCAGATATCCTTAAACAATGTGGCCTAACAAACGAGCAATATGTTTCGGCTTTTCGTGTGCTACAAGAAAAAGTATACGCTATGTACGAAACAATAGAAGCTACTTCACCTTTTGAGTGGGGTTTCCCCGGTTTAGGTCACCTTACGGTAGGCGGCATAAGATATGACCGTATCCTGATGACACTCAACTGCCTTGCACACTACAACGAGTTGGAAGCGGATACACTTGTGGTATGCAAAGATTCATTTTTCATGTGGGACTGGAACAAGACGAACAAAACTGCCTCTAAAAATACGCTAAAAAAGATGGCGACATTCGGGTTTGTGCTAGACGGCCTTGATGATGTAAAAGCCAAAACATTTACCATGTCATGCCCCGGCCACCCCCATGTTATGCGCGTTATTTTCACACTCAACGAAAAAATCGGCAACGAAATCCATTATAATGCCGTGCAAGACCCTGCCACCCTGCCATTGCCGTCAACATTCAAGGGTATTTTTACACATGGCATTATGAAATACCAAGGGATAGAGCATGACGACTGGTATGGATATACCTTTAAAGGCAAGCGAATTGCAAGGATACGCTGGGATAACACAGAAAAATCTTTACGCTTGTGGCTGAAGAATGTATTAAAGGAGAAAGCATTCGCAAAAGAAATAGATGCCTTACCCAAAGTCATAAAATCAAAGTTTAAGCCGCGCAATGCCAGGAAGCCTTGCCCATGCGGTGAGTGCTACAAAGACGAGCGCAACGAAACTGTTATCGAATATCCTTTCGAAGGCAACTGGTATGAAAAATGTGAGCAGCGCAGTTTTATTTTCAAAAATTTGGACGTCCAGCATATACCTATTTGTTTGCACTTGTTGGAATTGGAATATGGGTTGGTGCTTACACAGGAGTAGGTGTGTATCCGGCTGGATGTAATACTAATCTCAAGTAAAATGTAAATTTGCCCAAACGAAAAATCACTGATACCTGATATTTTCTATTTGGGCAAATTCTCAGAATTTATTTGAGATTAGTATAAGAAGCTGTGCAAGGAAAAGTAAAAAATATCATGAATAATATTTGAGTCCCCTTATACTGGAAAAGGATTGAGGTGAATAAACATATGGAAATGATTGATAACATTCAAAAAGCCATTGACTATATAGAAACTAATATAGTTGATGACTTGAGCATAGCAAGTATTGCAAGCCAAGCGTGTATGTCAACATCCCATTTCCAAAGGGTATTTTTGGCTGTATGCGGCGTTTCGGTTGGTGACTATATAAGAAGCCGAAAACTTGCACTAGCCGGAAAGGAAATAATAAACACAAACGCAAAAATTATTGATATTGCGTATAAATACGGTTATGAAACTCCCGAAGGCTTTTCAAGAGCGTTTAATCGTTTCCATAATGTTTCACCAACGGAGGCGCGCAGCCAAGGTGAAATAAACACGTTCACAAAAATCTCAATCATATCCATGTTTGGAAAGGAGGATGATATGAAAAACATTGTAGAAAATACACAAAACGCAAAGGGCGCTGCCTGTTCTTTTTGCAAAAGATACCATAACGAGGTACAGGTTCTTGTTGCAGGTAAAGATGTGTGTATCTGTAACGAATGTGTTTCTATATGTAACAAGGTAATTGAAGAAAATTTGATTGGCGCAAGTTAGAAGCTGTATTCATAGACGGCGATACTCAGAAGCTATGTTCATAGCCGGCAACTCGGTATTGCCGTCTATGAACATAGCTTCTAATATTGGGGAGTGTTGTTCAAAATAGAGATAGAACAGTATTCCGAAGCAACTCGAACAAGGAACCAGAGTAGATTGCCTGCCATGCCTTTAAGGTAAGGTCAAGCATGTACTCGCAACGTGATATAAC
>WQVY01000045.1 GCA_009785605.1 Defluviitaleaceae bacterium
AAGCGACTCCAACTCGCCCAGTTCGTCTACTTGCATACTACCCGCAAGCTTACCAAACCCGTTGCCCGCGACAATAGCCGCTGGCAACGGGTTTTTGAATATATCTCCTTCGCATGGCGATATTAGAGTCAAGCCTGTACATATATTGTCACCTGTTATGGTCACGTGTGAGCATTTTACCCCAGTTACATCTGTTATTGCGTTGGCTGTACCTGGCATAAAGTTACCGGGGATGTCTATCAAATCACGGATGCGCTTGCGGCTGGTTGGGGTGCTTTTTATATTATCCATTTTAGTGCACGCAAGACTTCGAAAAAGCTGCCTGTTTGCAAAGTTACTGTTGTATCATTTTTGAGCGCAACTCCTGGGAACCATGATGCTTTTTGAGCGCTCGCGTGAGCCTTATAGTCAATTTCTACCTCAAAACTACTGGGGAGCTTGGCAAGTGCTGTAGTTAAATCTTGTGACAACGCCTTTTCTGCAAGTTCTTCTATGCTTTTTAAAGTATCCTTTACGGCGTAGTTAATCGTTGCCCCACCTATGCCGTCTTTTACAGGGCATGTTATTAGCATGGGGTGCAAGTCCCTAAAATCTTCGCACAGGGTCTTATCACCGCTCAAGAACACGGTAGGTACGCCCTCAAGCGCACATGCCCAGCTATATAACAAGAACTCACTGGTTAGTATGCCATTGATTTTTATTGTTTGCGGCCTACCAGAGATGGTGTGAGACAAGGGATTGCCTGCCCGGCCGGCAGGTGAGTGATAGCCAATAAACATTGCAGCGTCGAATGACTTATCTACACCTTCTGCCATGCTATATGGGTGCCCGCTCCAGTTACGCAAAAGCGAAACGCCGGACGGCATACGCGTATGGTCTATATACGTGCCCGAGGCATGGGCATCCCTGACCAAAAACTCCTTGGCCCCGGCTTTTTGTGCGCCGGTTATACATGCAAGTACTTCCTCTGTCATCTGTTTTGCGTGCGGGGCATATGAGGGTTTGCTGTCGTCACATTCGTCCCATAGGGTGGTGGTGGTTACACCCTCTATGTCTGCACTAATAAATATTTTCATGCCATCCTCCTTAAAACCTAAACTCGTTTTCTGGTGTTTTATGCTTTGTTGTACCCGTTTGGGTTGGCGCTATGCCATGCCCAGGCTGTGCGTATGATATTGTCTATGTGAGTACGGGTAGGGTTCCAACCAAGCTCGCGCTTTATCTTGTCCGAAGACGCAACAAGTACTGGCGGGTCCCCGGCGCGGCGTGGTGCAAAGCGCACAGGGATGTCTATACCGGTGATACGCCTTGCCGCTTCTAGTATTTCTTTGTTGGAGAAGCCGCTGCCGCTGCTTAGGTTGTATAGGGCAGATGTAGGCTCGTTCTCCAACTTTTGCAGTGCGAGTATATGCGCATCGGCCAAGTCCATGATGTGGATATAGTCGCGTATGCATGTACCGTCTGGGGTTGGGTAATCGTCGCCGTATAAGTCGAATGACTCCCGCTTGCCCAGGGCTGTTTGCAAAATCATGGGTATCAGGTGGGTTTCTGGCTCGTGGTCTTCGCCTATTTTGGCGCTTTCGTGGGCACCGGCTACATTGAAGTAGCGCAGGATTACGTGCTTGATGCCATATGCGCCATCAAACCACTTGAGCATACGCTCCACGGCCAGTTTGCTTTCACCATATGGGTTAATGGGGCTCTCTGTTGCTTCTTCTGTTACGGGGATGACTTCCGGGTTGCCATATGTCGATGCTGTTGATGAGAATATGATGGACTTTACGTTGTGCTTGTTCATGGACTTGAGTAGCTGCAATGTCCCAGCTACGTTGTTGTCGTAGTATTTTGCGGGGTTTTCTACGCTTTCTGCTACCAAGGAAAAGGCAGCAAAATGTATAACTGCGGTTACTGTGTTTTCTGTAAATACCTTGTCCATAAAAGGTACATCCTGAAGGTCGCCTTCGTATAACTTCACACCTGGCCATACTGCTTGTTTATGGCCTTTTACCATGTTGTCTACTACTATTGTCTCGACTCCGCGCTCGACCAAGGCCGCCACGGTGTGACTGCCTACATATCCGGCGCCGCCGGTCACTAATATTGCCATGGGTAGTCTCCTCACATATAAAAATGGTTTATCGGTATCATCAAAACCGGTTTAATAGCGAATTAATTCGCTACACCTCACGCGCACCGTCGTCTATCTCGGCCACATAAAAGTCTGCGATAAGCCCTGTTAGCGCTGTGTAGCGCTTGCCCACATCGCGGATAAAACCTTCTACGCTATTTTTATGCACAACACTTACCGTGCACCCGCCAAACCCGGCCCCGGTCATACGCGAACCCAGTACTTTGGTCTTTGGCTGCGGCGCACTGCCACTAGTGGGGATTATACTGCCATATTCCCATGCGGCTAGTGCTAGGGAATCTAACTCATTGCCGGTTACTTCATATAAATCCCTAAGCGACATGTGCGATGCTGTCATAGCCTCGCCAAAGGCTGTTAGGTCTCCACTGTTAAGCACTTTTACGGCGTCTTTCACACGTTCGTTTTCGCTTACAGCGTGATATGCACGCACAAACGCAATTGTTTCGGCTGTAAGTGGTGTTGTATCCTTTACTTTGGCAGGTACTGGGGTATCTGTAACCATGCGCATACCCTGGTCTATAACTTCTTGGCCAAAGGCGGTTTTTGCATATTCCATAAACTTGTCCATGTTAATGTCGCATAGGTTTTGTATATCAGCTACTTTGCGCAGCATTGCAAGTGCCTGGTCGCACTCTGCCCTGCGCTCGTTGTATTTGGAGTCGGCCAGGGCACGTTTTGCGTTGGTGTTGGCTATTACCAAAACGTAGTCGCCTAGCTGTAGCGGTACATATTCATACTCCAACGTCCCGCAATTGAGCAAAATCGCATGGTCTTTACGCCCCATGGCAGATGCAAACTGGTCCATAATCCCGCAGTTTACGCCTATATATTCATTTTCTACCCTTTGGCATAGTAGCGCCCTTTGTATGGGGCAGATATCTAAACCAAATACACTGTCCAGCGACAATGCTGTTAATACCGCAACACTTGCCGAAGACGACAGTCCAGCACTGTTGGGCAAGTTACCCCACATATACATGTCAAAACCGCCTAGTTTATGCCCCATATCTGTTAACAGCTTTGCCACACCCTTTGGGTTGTTGGCCCAGCTATGGGCAGGGTTGTATGACAAATCATCCAAACTAAGTGCAACCGGCGGCTCAATATTGCCGCTTACCAGCCGTATCTGATTATCGTCACGGCGGGCAATTGCCGCATATGTGCCCATAGACAATGCACACGGGAAAACATATCCACCATTGTAGTCGATATGCTCGCCAATTAGGTTGACCCGCCCGGGAGCATAAAAAAATCGCGGCTCCCCGCTATCTGGGAATACGCGATTAAAATTGGCTTTAAGTTCATGAAGATTCATGTTAACCTCCTAGTCATGCGGTTTTGCCGCAGGTAAAAGATATTGTTGCTTGTACATCTCAATTAAACCACATTTTCCTTGTATATGCTATACTAAAGCAAAATTGACGATTACCACAAAGGAGGCCCATATGAAAGTAATATTATTAGAAGACGTAAAAGGTACAGGTAAAAAAGGCCAAGTTGTTAACGCATCCGACGGCCACGCCCGCAATTTCTTATTTCCAAGGAAACTGGCAGTAGAAGCCACAGACGCTAACCTTCACGCCCTAAACACCCAACAAAAAAAAGCCGAGCACAAAGTAGCACAGGAAGTAAAAGCAGCACAAGAAATTGCGGAAAAACTACAAGCCAAGCCAATAAAGATAAGCGTAAAAGTAGGCGAAAAAGGCCGTATGTTTGGCTCTATTTCCAACAAGGAAGTAGCCGAAGCAACACAGTCCCAACTTGGTGTAGTTGTGGACAAGAAAAAAATCGTATTAACAGAGCCAGTAAAGTCCGTAGGCACATACACAGCCACAGCCAAGCTACACCCACAAGTAAGCGCAAAAATTGACGTAGAAATTGTAGCGGCGGAGTAAGATATTAATATGGATACCCTAATGCTAGAACCAACCCAAAACAGCCCAATTGTACCCCGTATCCCCCCACACGACATGGAGGCAGAGCAGGCGGTACTAGCCAGTATGCTATTCGACCGGGAAGCTATATCGGCCGCCTACGAGATGCTACAAGGGCCAGACTTTTATAGGCCAGACAACCAAGCCCTGTTCGAAACAATGATAGAACTATTTACAAAAGGCGAGCCAGTAGACGTTGTAACCCTAAGCGACAAACTAAGCGAAAAAGGCCTGCTAGAGCAGATAGGCCGCGACAGGGTAGTACAACTGGCAGCGGCGTATTATACATCTGCCAATATAAGGCACCACGCTCAAATTGTATCTTCAAAGTCCTTACTAAGGCAGCTAATAAAGATATCCACAAACATTACCAACGCCGGGTACGACGCCCGCGAAGAAATATCCGCCATCATGGAAATGGCCGAAAAAAGCATATTCGAACTTTCCCAGCGGCACAACACCCGCGATTTTGCCCACATAGGCGATGTAATAGTAACCGCACTAGAACAGTTAGAAGAACTCCACAAAAACCAAGGCAAAGCCACCGGCGCTGAAACTGGCTTTAAAGATTTTGATAAACTAACCGCCGGCTTACAACCGTCGGACCTGATTTTAATTGGCGCACGCCCATCTATGGGAAAGACGGCTCTGCTGCTAAACATTGCACAGCACGCCGCGCTTAGAAACAACGTCCCTACCGCCATTTTTAGCCTAGAAATGGCAAAGGAGCAGCTAGTTAACCGCCTACTCTCATGCGAGGCAGGGATAGATTCCCACTTGCTCCGCACAGGCAACTTGCAGCCAGAAAACTGGGACAGGATATCCGAATGTATGCCCACACTTTCCAATGCCCCCCTGTACATGGACGATACACCGGGCATAACCATTACAGAAATGCGTGCAAAGTGCCGCCGCCTTAAAACAGAACGCAATTTGGGGTTGGTGGTAATAGACTACTTACAACTCATGACATCCCCCGCAAACGCCAGGCCGGAGTCCAGGCAACAAGAAATTTCGGAAATATCGCGCTCACTAAAGGGGCTTGCAAAGGAACTGCACGTACCAATGCTAGTAGCCGCCCAGCTAAGCCGCGCAGTAGAAGCAAGAAAAGACCACCGCCCCATGCTAAGCGACCTACGTGAGTCCGGCGCGATAGAACAAGATGCAGATATTGTGGCATTCTTGTACCGGGACGAATATTACAACCCAGACACCCTAAAAAAAGGCCATGCCGAAGTTATAATTGCCAAACAGCGTAACGGTGCAACCGGTACGGTTGAGCTGGCATACCTTGGCCATCTTACAAAGTTTAAGGATTTGCATAAAGGGTTTTAACGAGCACACAACCCCAAAGAAAGCCGGCGAACTATAAACATGAGAAAATTAAACATTACCGTATGGGACGAAACACAGGGCCCAATGGGCGTATACCCAAAGGGTGTCTACCAAGCAATTGCAGACTTTTTAGAAGACAGCAATGAGTTTGGCAAAATACGCACGGCCACACAACCCCAGCCAGAGCATGGCCTGTCACAAGACCTGTTAGATGACACAGATGTACTAGTATGGTGGGCCCATATCCACCACAGCACAGTAGACGATGCCATTGTAGAAAGAGTATGGCGGCGTGTGATGGATGGCATGGGCCTGATACTGTTACATTCTGCCCATGGGGCAAAAATTTTTACAAAGCTGGTAGGCACCCCTACCGATGTCTTGCGCTGGCGTGAGAGTGGGGAGTTAGAAAGGGTGTGGACAATAGACCGCAGCCACCCCATAACAGCCGGCCTGCCAGAGTATTTCGACATCCCCGTGTCCGAAATGTACGGGGAGCACTTTGGCATCCCAACCCCAGACGAGCTGCTATTTATAAGCTGGCACGAGGGCGGCGAAGTATTCCGCAGTGGGTGCACATTCAAGCGTGGCCACGGGAAGATTTTCTTCTTTGCTCCCGGACATGAGACGTACCCAATCTACTACATGCCAGAAGTGAAGCAGATTATTATTAACGGTATAAAGTGGGCCGCCCCCCTACCCCTTACCCCAATAACACACGGGCACTCCCCAGACTCGCCCCAGGCAAAGCATAACAAGTTGGACAAAAGCAGTTAAAGTCTGCTATAATGCATTAGATATAATTTAGAAAATGGTGAAAATATGGCAGATAATACAGTAGCAGTCGGCGTTATATACACAGGCAAAGTACTTAAGATTAAACCCTTTGGTGCAATCGTGTCCTTACCCGGTAATGTACCGGGGCTTGTGCATATTTCCCAAATCACCAACGGCTTTGTACAAGACGTAGGCGATGTACTTGCAATAGGCGACGAAGTAGATGTACGCGTTGTATCTATAGAAGAGGCATCTGGCAAGATATCCCTATCCATGAAGGACATACCCCAAAAACGCGCCGCCAACGAAGATGACGACGAAGATGCAGACTATGACGACTATAACTACCGCTACGAAGCTCCTGTCATATCTGCCGCACAAGCCGCTTCATTTGAAGAAAAGTTCAAGTCCTGGCAAAAAACTTCCAACGAGCGCATTGCTGGCATTAATAAACGCAACAAGCGTAGGTAACATATAACACCAAAATCAAACCGTAGGGTCAAGCCCTGCGGTTTTTATATACAGCGGATAGCAATAGCGACTTATTTCGCTACAGCGAACTAATTCGAAATCAGTCCAACCTGTCGCCGAAAAAGCGTTGAAACGTCCGCTATTTTCGGCTCGGGCTGAACTGTTTCTCATTTAGTTCGCTACAAAAGGAGGACATTATGTCAGGAGTATTGGGTACCAACTTCGTAACCCAGGTAGCACTTATCGTCAAAGATATAGAGGTTACAAAGCAAAAATACGCACAATTCTTTGGTGTAGAAGTACCACCCACAATAACCGGCGGCGAGTACGCGGTTACAGGCACAACTTACATGGGCAACCCCGCCCCAAGAGCTGGCGCAAAGCTGGCCTTCTTCAATGTAGGCCCCAACCTTGCCCTAGAATTAATAGAGCCCAATGGCGAACAAAGCACATGGCAAGACTTTTTGGACAAGCATGGCGAAGGGCTTCATCACATCGCCTTCCATGTAAAAGATATGGACAGCAAACTACAAGCCTGCGAAAACCTAGGCATGACAACAACCCAGCGCGGCAAATTTGGCGATGCATCTGGCGAGTATGCCTACCTAGACGCGACAAAGGACCTGAAACTGTTTGTAGAGTTGTTGGAGGGGTACAATAACTAATAGCACGATTATCGTATTTGAAGCTGCCGCATCTTCCACATGGGAGTGCGGCAGTTTTATTGATTTGAGTAAAATAATTGCTATAATTGAAAATATAGTTCCATTTGCCACAAAAAACATCAACAACAAATCGGAGGCTGCACATGATAACGGGAGAGTTGAAAAATAAAGTAGACAAGCTATGGCAAATGTTTTGGACAGGCGGCCTTACCAACCCCCTTGATGTTATAGAGCAAATTACATATCTCATGTTCATACGCGACCTAGACGATATGGACAACACTCGCAAAAAAGACAGCCTTATATTGAGGCTGGCTTACACAAGTATTTTTGCAGGTAAAGAGCATACAAAATGGTCTACCCTACGGGATAAACCTGCCGAAACAATGTACCAGCTTGTGCAGGGCGAAATATTCCCATTTATCAAAACCCTGCATACCAACAATGGCAGCACATATGCAAAGTACATGGAAGATGCAATATTCAAGCTTCCAACTCCAAGACTATTAGAACAAGTGATTACAACAATAGATGAGTTATACGAGCTCGTTGATAAACAACCAGACCGCAAAGACGCACGGGGCGACTTATATGAATATATGCTATCCCGCCTTACCACGGCGGGGACAAACGGGCAGTTCCGCACCCCGCGCCATATCATCCGCATGATGGTAGAACTACTTGACCTGCGCCCAGGCGACACCATTTGTGACCCGGCTTGCGGCACATCTGGCTTTTTAGTATCGGCCGGCGAATATTTGAAGGAGAACTATCTCGATGAAATTTTTCTAGACAAAGACGAAAAAGCCCATTACAACAACAATATGTTTACAGGCTACGACATGGACAGGACCATGCTACGCATTGGCGCAATGAACATGATGACCCACGGCATTGGAAATCCGCACATTATTTATAAAGACAGCCTATCCGACCAAAACCTTGACAATGGCAAGTACACAAAAATCTTGGCAAACCCCCCATTCAAGGGCAGCCTTGATTACGACATTGTTGCTACAGACCTCTTAAAAGTTGCCAAAACAAAAAAGACAGAGCTGCTGTTCCTTGCTCTGTTCCTTCGTATGCTTAAAAATGGTGGGCGCTGTGCCTCAATTGTGCCAGATGGGGTACTGTTTGGCTCAAGCAAAGCCCACGTTGCCATAAGGGAAGAAATTGTAGAAAACCATCGTTTGGAAGCCATCATATCCATGCCGTCCGGCGTGTTTAAACCTTATGCGGGGGTGTCTACCGCTGTAATTATTTTTACCAAGACTGGTGCTGGCGGCACGGATGATGTGTGGTTTTATGATATGCAAAGTGACGGTTATAGCTTGGATGATAAGCGCAATGCTTTGGATAGTAGCGATATCCCAGATATTGTGGCGCGGTTTAAGAACCTAGCGGTGGAAAAAGACCGGGAGCGTACCCAGCAGAGCTTCCTTGTGCCTAAAGATGAGATTGTGAACAATGGTTATGACCTTTCGATAAATAAGTACAAACAGAGTGCTTACGTAGAGGAAGTTTACCCTGCTCCTAAAGATATTTTGGTGGAGATTAACGACTTAGAGCGAGAGATTGCTATAGGGTTGCGGGAGCTGGAGGCGTTGATTGATGGGTAAGTTAGCTTTGCTTGGAGATTATACAAAAATAAAAACAGGTAAACTTGATGCAAATGCTAGTTCGGAAAACGGGAAATATCCATTTTTCACTTGTTCAAAAATCCCGCTTGAAATAGATAGCTATAGTTACGACTGTGAATGCGTACTCGTTGCAGGAAATGGAGACCTAAATGTAAAATATTATGAGGGCAAATTTGATGCATACCAACGCACATACATTATTGAGAGCTTAGACAAACAAAAATTAGATGTAAAATATTTGTATTATTTTCTTGATATGTATGTTGAACAATTACGTGAAATGTCAATTGGCGGTGTCATCAAGTATATCAAGTTGGGTTATCTTACCGAGGCGCAAATACCACTACCAACAATGAAAGAGCAACGAGAAATCTCCGACATACTCGACCACGCCAGCACCCTTATCGAAAAGCGCAAGGCGCAAATTGCAAAGCTGGACTTGCTTATTAAATCACAATTTATCGCAATGTTTGGCGACCCAGTGCTAAACCCAATTGGCTGGAAAATGAAACGGTTGAAGGAAATTGTGAAAATAAAATCAAGTAAACGTGTATACCAGCGGGAACTAACGACAGAAGGCATTCCTTTTCTGAGGGTATCAGACTTAGTAAGCAGAATAACTTGCGATACTGATATTTGTGACCTCTATATTTCAGATGAACTATTCGACAACTTTATAGCAAACGGACTAGTTCCAAAAGCAAACGACATTTTAGTTACATCAAGAGGAACGCTGGGGCTTTGCTATATCGTAAAAAGTACAGACAGGTTTTATTTTCAAGATGGCATGATTAGTTGGCTTAAAAAACAAGAGCATGACATAAATTCCTTATATCTTGCGTACTTGTTCCAATCGGATTTTATTAGAAAACAGATTGACCAAGTATCATCCGGATCAACAGTAAACTATATTTCATTGGCAAACTTGAGTGATTTTAAAATTTTATTTCCACCCCTAGACATGCAAAACCGCTTCGCCGCCTTCGTCACCAAAGTGGAAAAATCAAAAACCAAAATGCAACAGGCACTTGCCCAGCAACAACTACTATACAAATCACTAATGCAAAAATGCATCAGTGCAAATTTTTCATGTTAGGAGTACAACAATGACGATTCAAATAATCAGTTATGACAGCAGTACTTTGGAGAAATGCATGAATGGCATAACGGTGTCAGAGTTTACCAAACCTCGCTCTTTAGATGAGTTTGACATTAATATTGTTGACTTAAGACATGCTAATTTATGGACGAGCGACAGCATGGAAATAAAGACCATTAATAAAATATTGGATTTTGACAGCCTAAAAATGATGTTAGATAATGCATGCAAAACTACTACAGTAATAGTTTTCCCCCAAAATACTATGTATAGGTACTACAAAGGTCACGATGGGAAATACCTCAAAACTACAGAGATAAGACATATCCTTCCATTACTTGTTGCGAAGATTATCTCTAGAGTTTTACCTGCTGTTGTACCAGAGCAAAAATGCTCTCTGCTCTACGAAAACACCGTTACTGTTATAGACGGCATGGAATACAAAGCATCTTTCAATTTCATGGACATATCAGTTCAAGACATTTTACTTAAATCAAAAGGGAGTGCCAAAAGCGCAATAATACAACCACACAAGCGTTTTATTATCACTACATTAGAGATATTTGCAAATGATAGAGCAGTAGTTACATTTCTAAAAGGCTGTGGCCTTATTACAGAAAAAGAGGAATATCCTCAATGGTTAATAGACTATAATTTTTTGGACGATACAGAGCTAAATAATTCGATAACAACAGAAAAGGCTGTTATTAAAGATGCCGAAAATAAAATCAACATAGCGCACAAGGGACTTGAAAAAAATTTAGAATACAAGTCAATCCTTTTTACAAGCGGTGCAGATTTAGTCAAGACGGTATTTATGATATTAGAAGAAATACTTGAAATTGATTTGTCTGAATTCGAAGACACAAAAAAAGAAGACTTTTTTATTCCTATTAATGATGCCACCGAGTACATTGGTGAAATAAAAGGCGTAAACACAAATATCAAGAAAACATATGTATCCCAGCTAGATGTACATTATCAAACCCGGACAGATGAACTGATAGAGTCAGGAGTAAAAAAAAATACAAAAGCAATATTAATCATTAACACGTTAAGAAATACCCCACCCAGTGATAGAGAGCCAAGCCACAAAGACCCGATATTGTTAGCACAAAGGAATCAGTCACTCATAATTGATACAATCACACTCCTTAATATTTATGAATTTTTTATATCAGGCCGACTATCGTCAATGAATTGCATTGATATGTTTAACTCAGAAATAGGTCTATTAACAGAAACGGTTATAAAAAAATATATCTCAAATTAGCAAGGAGCCAACACAATGACAAAAAAGAACTAGACTTCGCGGTATTCTGCATAGAAAGTGTCGCAGAGCATTTAGGTATGAACGGCGCAACCGTCTACCAAAAATTAAAATATAACAGCAACATATTAGACGAATATATTGTTAACTGCTACGAAGCCTTACACACCCAGGGAAAAGAATGGATTGAGCAGGATATCATCGAGTACATGACGGAGAAAGGACTGATATGATGAAACTGTTTCATGGCTCATATGTAGCTATTGAAAAGCCCGATATTTCTTTTTCGCGTGATAATCTCGACTTTGGCAGAGGATTCAATACCACGCCAATATATGAACAAGCCGCTCACTGGACGAAAAGATTCAAAAAAAGGCGTGGGGTAGGTGTGATTTCATCTTATGAAATCGACATGGATATTCTTCAAGAAGGTGTTAAAATTTTGACATTTTACGAACATTCAGACGAATGGCTTGACTTCATTGTTGCGTGTAGGCGTGGTATGTGTACAGAGGATTTTGATATTGTTATTGGTGGTGTCGCGAATGACAGGGTCTTTGATTCGATTCACTTTTACCTTGAGGGATTGATAGATAAGGCAAAAGCTATCAATCGTCTAAAATATGGTAAACCTAACATACAGTATTGTTTCCGCAATCAAGCTGTTATTAACGAGTATTTGAAGTATCTCGGAAGCGAGGTTTTGTAAATGAAAGCAAATAAAATATTATTGTGGCGTAAATATGGCAATGTAATAAACGAACTTTCTGCACGGCAAAACATCGACCTAAGCCAAGCAATGGACGTATTCTATAAATCATACACATACCAAGAAATGCGGGAAGGCATTTCCGACATGCACTGCCGCAGCGAGGAATACCTTGCAGACGAAATCGCGTTAGAGGGGTAATTTGTATGACAACCAACTTCAATTTCCTTAAAGCAGACCCACAATTTGCCACCTTTGCCGATACAGCGGCACAGGCGGAGCTTGTACTGTCTATAAGTCCGGCATTTGCCGCCACAGGTAGCCGTACTGCGCTAGAATTTGCAGTCAAGTGGCTGTATAGCGTAGACAATTCCCTTACAAAACCATATGACGATAAACTCGCCACGTTAACAAATACCGGGGATTTTAAGGATTTGTTGCCGTCAGGCCTATTCCCCAAAATAGACTACATACGCAAATTAGGCAACAGCGCCGCACACAGCCCAAGCGGCGTTACTATTGACCAAGCGCTGCTTTCATTAGAAAACTTGCACAGCTTTATGAGCTTTGTTGCTTATTGTTATGGGACGGATTATGAAGAAGTCGCCTTTGATAGAAACTTAGCTCTCGAGCCAAGACTAGTACACTCAGCACCGGCCATACATGAAGTGGACTTTGAAGCAATGATTAACGAAAATTTGCCTGTACGTGAGACACTGTCGGCTCGCCGCGCGGCTCAGTTGAAGCAGGGCTACACCGTTAAGCCAATGGACTTTTCCGAAGACCAAACCCGCAAGGCATATATCGACGTAATGCTTGAAGATGCAGGTTGGCAACGAGGCAAAAACTGGATTGATGAGTATAAAATCGACGAGATGCCCAACAAATCCGGATATGGCATAGCCGATTATGTATTGCTGGGTGACGATAGCGTACCTTTAGCAGTTGTTGAAGCCAAGCGCACAAGCAAGAGTGCAACCGAAGGGCGCAACCAAGCAGTGTTATACGCCAACTTTTTGGAGAAGAAGTTTGGCCGCCGTCCAATTATATTCTTGACCAATGGCTACGAAACACATATCTGGAGCGACAAATATTATCCAGAGCGCACAGTCTCCGGCATATATTCTAAGCGAGATTTAGAAAAAGAATTTAACAAAATGGCAAGCCGCAAACCACTTATAGGCGTAACAGTCAAAGATGAAATTACTAACCGCTACTACCAAAAAGAGGCTGTACAGTCTGTTTGCGATGCATTTAGCGAGCGCAACCGCCGTAAATCGTTGCTTGTCATGGCCACAGGCAGCGGCAAGACCCGCACAGTTATTTCTATTGTGGATGTGTTAGAGCGATATGGCTGGGCAAAAAATGTACTATTCCTTGCGGACCGTACAGCTCTTGTAACACAAGCAAAACGTGCTTTTCACAACCTAATGCCCAACCTCTCCCTTTGTAATTTGAGCGAGAACAAAGCAGACACTTCTGCTCGTGCAGTATTTTCCACATATCAAACTATGATGAACTGCATAGACGATACCCGTGATGAGCAAGGCAACAGGCTGTTTACACCCGGGCATTTTGACCTAATTATTGTGGACGAGGCACACCGCAGTATTTACAACAAGTATAAAGATATCTTCACCTATTTTGATGCACTGCTAATAGGTCTCACCGCCACACCCAAAGACGAAATTGACAAAAACACATATGACATTTTTGGCCTTGAAAGCGGTGTACCCACATATGGCTATGAGCTATCGCAAGCTGTACAAGATGGTTATCTGGTAGACTTTATGACTATAGAAACTGAGCTTAAGTTTATGACCGAAGGCATTACCTACGACGACCTCACTGCCGACGAGAAAGAAGATTATGAAAAATTATTTACAAACGAAGAAGATATCCCAGAAGCGATAGATTCCAGTGCGCTCAATCAATGGTTGTTTAACCACGACACAATAAAAAAAGCGTTGCATATTCTCATGCAGCATGGGCAACGCATAGATTACGGCGCAAAAATTGGCAAGACTATCATTTTTGCTAAAAACCATAACCATGCAGAAAAGATTTTGGATGTGTGGAATCAAGAGTTCCCAAATTATCCGCCACATTATTGCCGTGTTATAGACAATTACGCCAACTATGTACAAGACTTGATTGATGACTTCTCTGACCCAAGAAAATTTCCGCAAATTGCGGTGTCTGTCGATATGCTGGATACCGGTATTGATGTACCGGAGATTCTTAACTTGGTGTTCTTTAAAAAGGTATTCAGCCGGGCCAAGTTTTGGCAGATGATTGGACGTGGCACTAGACTTTGCACAGGGTTGATAGATAGTGCCGATAAGGAGAAATTTTATATTTTTGACCTGTGCGGCAACTTTAGTTTTTTTCGTATGGGCGCAAGGGGCAAGGAGGCTGGTACCGTTGCCACTTTGCAAGAGCGCATGTTTAACACAAAAGTTGAAATGGTTTATAAGTTGCAAGAACTGGCATTTCAAACAGACGAGTTAAAGGCATATCGCGTGGAGCTGGTGCAGGACCTAACAGGTAAAGTTAAAGCCCTTAACCGTGATAATTTTGCAGTAAAGCAGCACTTGTACATGATTGACAATTTCCAAACGCAAAACGATTTTGCCACCCTAACATACGAAAACACCTTGCAGATAGCAGAACATATATCACCGCTTATACCCCCTGCAACTGATGATATTTCTGCTGTTCGCTTCGACATGCTGGTATATCAAGTCGAGCTTGCCATGCTTTCAGCTAAGCCGTACAAGCGGGCTAAAAATGATTTGTTTAAGAAGGCACAAGAGCTGTCGCAATATGCTACAATCCCGGCAGTTGCTGAGCAAGGTGAGCTTATCGAGCAAATTTTATATAACGGTTATTTAGAACGAGCTGGAGTTAAGGATTATGAAGACATCCGCATCAAGCTACGCGAATTGATTAAGTTTATCCCGCCAGAAGAGCGTACCCGATACCATACCAATTTTGTCGATGACGTACTATCAGTAGAATGGAATGAGTCACAGCTTGATAATGACGACCTTGTGAATTATAAAAAGAAGGTCAACTACTATATCACCCAAAACCAAAGTATACCCGCAATTACTAAGCTAAAAAGCAATCTGCCATTAACGTCTGATGATATTGTGGCCTTGGAAGATATCCTTTGGAATGAACTTGGCTCTAAGGAACAATATGACGCCCAATACGGCAAAACACCACTGGGAGAACTGGTGCGCTCTATTGTCGGGCTTAGCTTAAAAGCTGCGAATGATGCGTTTTCTGAATTTCTAAACGACACAGGGCTGGACAGCCGCCAAATGCACTTTCTAAAACAAATTGTGAACTATATTGTGAAAAATGGTATGATGAAAGACCTCGCGGTTTTGCAAGAAAGTCCATTTTCTGACTTGGGCAGTGTGAGTGAGGTTTTTGACAACATGGCTATGTTTGCGAAATTGCGGACGGTTATTGATAAGATCAACATAAATGCTGCGGCGTGATATACGCCACACAGATACAACATTAACTGTACATATTGCCCTGCAAATATTTGTTCGCTATAATACACACATAGCTAAACAAATCTATTTTCGGGGAATGTATAACCATGCTAAATTTTATAGTCAAAAACAATCTCTCTATACAAGAAAAGATAAACCTCATGCAGCAAGATGCCCTATATGATGTCGCAGATGACGATACTGCCTGCATCCCGGATTTTTCGTCTATCAAAAGCGAAATTAAATCGCGGCCTTCCCCACCCAAAGTCCCCAAAATTTTTATGTCCAATGACTGCATATTCAACTGCGCGTACTGTGGCTGCCGTGCCAGCAACGATTTAAGGCGCTGTTACACCAACGTCCCGCAGGAGCTGGCGCAGATTTCAGTAGACGAAGCCAACAAAAACGGACACGGGGTTTTTATTTCGTCTGCAATTTTCAAAAATGCGGACTATACTACAGAGTTGATAATAGAAACCTTAAAATGCATCCGCAATACACTAGGGTACAAGGGTTATGTCCATGCCAAAATCATGCCCGGCACAGACATGGAGCTAATACGTATCGCGGGGCTTTACGCCAACCGCCTAAGCGTTAACATAGAAGTGGCAAAAAGTGAAGGATATGAACAAATCGCAAGAAACAAAACAAGAGATAATATCCTAACCCCTATGGGGCATATCAGCCAGTTTATAAAAGCCGCAGCAAGCGAAAAAAGCCGCTACGCGCCACGATACGCATCGTCACAAACAACCCAGCTCATGGCGGGCAGCACAGGCGAAAGTGACTATGAAATCCTACGTCTATCTAAAGCTATGTACAATAAATATGCACTAAAACGGGTGTATTACACGTCATTCCAGTACAAAAACTTGGCAAAAGGCTATGACAATCTGGCCCAGGTATCTACGCCACAATGGCGCATGAAACGCTTATATCAAGCAGACAGGCTAATGGAACTTTACGGCTTTACTCCAGAAGAAATCACCCCAGACTCTGCCGCAAATTTAGAATCCGACATAGACCCAAAAGCAGCATGGGCTATAAGAAATATTCACCTATACCCCATAGAGGTAAACACAGCCGATTATGAGATGCTGCTGCGCATACCTGGCATTGGCATAACGTACGCAACACGGATTATAAAAGCGCGTAAATACTGCAAAATATCCCACGATGTGCTAAAAGCACTGGGGGTGTCACTTTTACGTAGTAGGCATTTTATGACCTGTAGCGGAAAGTATATAGGCGAAAAATGCGAAAGTATAGAACTTTATAGGAGTCTACTAGCACGCCCACTTGATGCCGTAAGTGACAAACCAAACACTATAGAAGATTGTTTTTAGGGCCTGTAGAGCGGAAATAACGTCACAGTACTCATTGTCGGTTATATTCATCAACAAGAAAGCCATAGTTCAAATTATCAAACCTCTTACCCATGAAGTAAGTAGCTTTTCTTTCTCTCCCCTCTAAAACAAAACCTTGTTTTTCTAACATCTTTTGTGAAGGAACATTGATTTCCGTTGTACTGGCAGATATTCTCTCAAACCCTTGATTACTAAAACCATATGCTAATATAAGGCGCAAAGCTTCTGTCCCATACCCTTTGCTACGGTTTTCAATTTTAGCTATACCTATTCCAATTGAGCATGAACGATTGATTCTGTCTATGCTTTGTAATGCAATGTCACCGATTACTGTTCCATCATTTAGAAAGATTCCAAGCCGTATATTCACGTCAGATTTAAGTAGTCGCTGTATTTCGTCAAACCATTCGTCAGAATTTTCTACAGACCACCCAAATAGTGTCGATTCGACAGGGTTATCAAAATCATACTCATTATCCATACATATTTTTTTACAATCATTGCGCTCAAGTGCGGAAAGATATATTCTTTCCCCTTGCAATTTAGTCATATTAACACCGCCTAATAATTATTTGTACATGTACCACGCTTGTTGCTGTACATATGTGCGCCCTTTGCAAAAAAATAGGTTTTTGCAATAATCTGACTTCGTTACTGCGTTAATTTTACCCTTTACAGCTCACATCCTACAACTGGTTTGCGCTATTTATTACCCGCCTATTGGACCAATGCGCGGGATACATATTTAAGTATTTACCTGTGGCAAACCTGCTGTCTATTAGAAGCACAAGCCCGGTATCAGTTTCGGTTCTTATGACGCGCCCAGCGGCTTGCAGTACTTTGTTCATCCCGGGATATACATATGCATATTCATAGCCTTGGTTGTTTTTGTTGTTAAAATAGTCGCGTATTTGGTCTTGTCGCATGTTTATCATGGGTATGCCCACACTTATTATTATAGAGCCGATTAACCTGTCCCCTTTTAGGTCAATGCCTTCAGAAAATATACCGCCAAGCACTGTAAAACCTACCAATGTTTCTGTATTGCTACTGTCAAACTGCTCTAGAAAATTAGCGCGTTCGTCTTCGGTCATGCTTCCTTGCTGCAGTAGGGTATTAATGTTTGGGTAGTTTTCTTGGAAAAGGGTGTATACTTTGTTCATGTAGTCATATGATGGGAAGAATACCAAGTAGTTGCCTTTGTGCTTACTTACAGCGGCATTTATAGTCTCTGCTATGGGGGCATAGCTGTTTTCGCGGTCTATATATTTTGTGGATATCCCGCGATGGATAGCAATTAGCTGGTTTTGCGGGTCGAAGGGTGACGGTAATGATATTACCGGGTCATCATGGTTGCCGCCAAGGATTTCGCGGTAGTAGCTTAACGGGGTAAGGGTTGCAGAAAAAATAATAGATGATATTGCACGAGATAGACCATCTGCAATTACTGCAGATGGGTCCAAGCAGAACAATGTTATCGAAAGGTCGCTCCCGTATGGCTCTACCAGGGTTGTATAATGCCCGTCATATAGCTCCGACACCATCAAGTACATATTTACATCGAAATATAAGTCCAATACCTCGCCGTATAGCTCGTGGTTGTCGTTCTTTTTTGCGGCAAGCCATTCGCTTGCGGCTTGTACAAACAGCGATACAAAGGCTTTAAACACCATGTCTTGCTCGGTTACTGCGTGGCTTTTGTCGTTTTCTTTTTTCATGTCTACTAGGTATGCGTTTATTTGGCGCAGTTCTTTTCTTATATTAGATGACAATGGGTCTTTGTCTTTTAGCTGTTTTCTTAGCTTGCTAAAATTGTTTTTGCGCAATGTTGCTGTATACATATCACGTACACGGTCCACTAAATTGTGCGCCTCGTCTATCAAAAATACATAGTCCCTTTCATCTTTGACATTAAAAAAACGGCGGAGATATATGTTTGGGTCAAACACATGGCTATAGTCGCCAACCACAAGGTCGCACCATAGGGATACGTCTAGCCCATACTCATGAGGGCAAACGCTGTGTTTTTGTGCGTACATTGCGGTTGTGGACGGTGTTATCAGGTCTACTGTGTTTAGCAGGTCCCATAGTGCATCGTTTAGGCGGTCGTAGTGACCTTTTGCGTTGGTACAAAAATCTGGGTTGCAGATGCATTCGTTGTTGGGGCATATTTTCTCTTTTGCGCGTAGGGTTACGGATTTAAACCTTAGGCCTTTTGCGGCCAATAGTTTTACTGCGTCTTCGGCCACTGTGCGTGTTACTGTTTTTGCGGTTAGGTAAAATATTTTCTCGGCTTTGGCTTCGCCCATTGCTTTAATGGATGGGAACAACGCCGAAAGTGTCTTGCCTATACCGGTGGGTGCTGCTGCATACAGTTTCTTGTGTGCAGTTATTGTGCGATATGCAGCGGCCGCAAACTCACGCTGGCCCCTGCGGAAACTTGCAAAGGGGAAAGTCACGGCGTGGATGGACGCATCACGCTCTAGTTTCCAGTCACGCTCGAAACGGAGCCATAAACCGTACTTATGCAATAAGTCATTGAAAAACGCGGTAAGCTCGGAAGCGGTAAACTGCCATTGATGCCGTTCTAGTTCTTCGCTGTCTAGCTGATAATATGTCAGTTGTATTGTTATAGACTGTGTGGGATTTTCATGGGTGGCCATGTACATATACCCATAGCATTTACCCTGCCCTAGATGTTGCTCGTGTTGCTTAAACAGGTAGCTTAGGGGCAGAGTTGTGGTTTTTATTTCGTCAATGGTTATTGAGCCGTCGGGTGCGGTAATTATCCCATCGGCTTTGCCTTGTATTATTACTGGTATGCCTTCTACTTCTGTTTCCAGTTTCAGTGATACTTCTTTTTTGTAGCCGTCACCGGCCGACTTTTGAATTGCGCGGTGAGCCTCAGCACCCCTGTACATAGATGTGGAATCGTTGAATCTAGTATCTATATCGCCGCAGCGCAGTATAAAGTCTACAATCTTGTGTACAGAAATCTTGATTTTGGAAGCTGCAATCATAGTTCCTGTGCCAAAAACTTGCCGGTATATGACCGTTCGCATCTGGCCAGCTCTTCTGGTGTGCCGCATGCCACCATCTCGCCGCCGCCATCGCCACCGTCTGGCCCCAAGTCTATTATATAATCTGCAGATTTTATTACATCCAGGTTGTGCTCTATTACCAGCACGGTATGGCCGGAGTCTACTAGCTTATTGATACTAACCAGCAGCTTTTCTATGTCTGCTATGTGTAGGCCGGTTGTTGGCTCGTCTAAGATATAAAGGTTGTGGTTGCCGCGTTTTATCTTGGCCAGCTCCCATGCCAGTTTTACACGCTGGGCTTCCCCGCCAGAGAGGGTTGTAGAGCTTTGTCCTAGCGTCATGTATCCTAGGCCCAACTCGTCCATGATGCCTAGTTTATGGCTTACATATTTTATTTCTTTAAAAAACTCCCTGGCTTCTTCCACGGTCAGGTTAAGCACATCACCTATACTTTTACCGTTCCATTTGACTTCTAGCCCTTCTTCTGAAAAGCGTGCGCCTTTGCATACAGGGCATACCATTTCTATGTCCGCCATAAACTGCAAACTGGTCACGATTATACCGTCGCCTGTACAGTGCTCACACCTTGTACCGTTGGCATGGGTCAGGCTGAAATCTATGGCTTGGTAGCCCTTTAGTTGTGCTTCTTCTGTAGCGGCGAACAATTTCCTTATATAGTCAAAGATGCCAACATACGTGGCTGGGTTGGACTTGCTGTTGCGCCCAATGGCGGACTGGTCTATGTTGATTACATTGTTTATAACATCGTAGCCTAGTAATAGCTCGTGCTTGCCTGGGACTATCCTGGCTTGCCGTTTTAGTACTTCTATCTGCTTATACAATGTCTCATAAATAAGTGTTGACTTGCCAGAGCCAGACACGCCAGTTACACACAAAAATACACCAAGGGGTATATCCACGGTAATATTTTTGAGATTGTTCTCGCATGCGCCCACGATTGTAATGGAATCGTCCCCCGGGGTGCGGCGGCGCGCTGGCAGCGCTATGGCCTTAGTACCAGACATATATGCGCCTGTAAGGGATTTTTTGTCCTTCATCACCTGTTTACATGTACCAGTTGCCAAAATATTGCCGCCGTGTATCCCCGGCCCTGGGCCTACCTCAACTAGATAATCGGCGTTTTTCATGGTTTCTAGGTCATGCTCTATAACAATGACTGTATTGCCTATATCACGCAGTTTTTTCATTATGTCTATGACTTTTACAGAGTCACGTGGGTGAAGGCCTATGCTGGGCTCGTCCATGATATACAACATGCCCATTAGCTCACTACTAATTTGGGTAGACATTTTGATGCGCTGCATCTCCCCGCCGGATATAGAATCGC